>JBJTXC010000220.1:0-3013 GCA_046082065.1 Burkholderiaceae bacterium | reverse complement strand
GTCGAAAGGCCCCTCTGGTACTTTATTGGCCAGCATGAAGTCGAGATATCTATTTTTTTTCGATTCGGCGAGCTTGGCATACTCTTCAGGCGAATAAGGTAGCGGCGCGACAGATGTCGGTAGCGGCGCGGCTACATCAGTGGTTGAGTTGGTGATGACAGGGTCTGCTGCAGGTGAAAGACCCGTGGGGGCTGAAATATGCATCACATTCCTTTCTTGAGTTAATTGGAAAGGAAATAAGTACAGGTTTAGCTCCCTTGGTTCCACCGGCTAGAACAACAGGCATGCGGTGATCTACTATTTGCGTAGGTTTGGATGCAACTCAAACAGGCATATGGCGATGTACTAGTTGCGTAGGCTTGGATGCAACTCATGCAGAATTTCTGCACCATGCTCCAGTACAAAATAGCGAAATGCTTCCGCGGCGGGAGACTGCGCGCTACCGTTCAGGGCCACCACATGCCAAGCACGCGTAATCGGTGTCTCGTCGATATCAAGCACGACAATTTTTTCATGGGCCACTTCCAAGCCCACCGTGTGTAGCGAAACGAACGATATACCGAGATTGGCCATCACGGCTTGTTTGACGCTCTCGTTGGATGACATCTCCATTGATACACGCGGTGTCAGACCACGTTCTTTCAGAAAGCGCTCCATCAGCACACGCGTGCCCGAGCCTTGTTCGCGCGTGATCAACTCGAATTGATTCAAAGCGACCGGGGCAATGCCCTGGGCCCGCGCCATCGGGTGCTCAGGATGTGCAATAAACGCATGCGGATGTTCGGCAAACACTTCGACCCGGGTGTCCATATCGGCCGGTGTGCGGCCCATGATTGCCAAATCGATATCGCCATCTCTTAGCAATTCGACCATTTGATCGCGGTTACGCACTTCGAGTCTGACTTGCAAACCGAAATGCTCTTGCCGGAAGCGAGCGAGAAGCTGCGGCAGGAAGTATTTGGCGGTGCTCACCAGTCCAATCCGTAACGTGCCGGGCTCGGCACCGCGCAGTTTTGACAGGGTGATCTCGGCTTCTCTCAAGGTGACGGCGATGCGCTTGGCATAGACCAGGAAGTACTCGCCGGCAGTGGTCAGCTCGACCCGCCGCCCGGTGCGGGCAAATACTTCGACCCCTAAATCTCCCTCCATCTCTTTGATTTGCATGGAAACTGCAGGGGCGGTCAGATTGAGCTCTTCTGCGGCCTTGGCAAAGCTAAGGTGTCGCGCTGCTGCCAGAAAAACGCGGAGCTGGCGTAGCGTGAGATTTCGCAGAAGTTTCAAATTCTTCAACTTCGCATCCGATAAGAAAGGCTGAACAAAAAGGACATTTTTATTGAATATACCTTAAGCATGTCAGGATCTAGAGTTCGGGCATGCTCGCCGGATTCAGCGGGCGCTCGACAGGGGACATAGCAATGAATAAGCCGGTAGGTGGTCGTATCACCGATGTTAAGACGCGCTACAAGGGTGGCGTATTGAAATATGCGCAAATGGGTTATTGGCGGCCAGACTATGAGCCGAAAGAGACTGATGTCATTTGCGTATTTCGAATCACGCCGCAAGAGGGCGTAGATGCTGTTGAGGCCGCTGCCGCCGTAGCGGGTGAATCATCGACCGCGACTTGGACAGTGGTGTGGACTGATCTGTTGACTGCACATGAGAGTTACCAAGCCAAGGCCTACCGTGTCGATCTGGTGCCGGGTACCGGTGAGGGTACGGGTAAAGAACCACAGTATTTTGCGTATATCGCCTACGACATTATTTTGTTTGAAGAGGGTTCGATCGCGAACATGACGGCTTCGCTGATCGGCAATGTGTTTTCTTTCAAACCACTGAAAGCGGGTCGACTGGAAGACATTCGCATTCCAGTGGCGTATGTAAAAACATTCAAAGGCCCGCCGACCGGCATTATTGTCGAGCGCGAGCGACTCGATAAATTCGGCCGCCCACTGCTGGGCGCGACCATGAAGCCCAAACTCGGACTGTCGGGCAAGAACTATGGTCGGGTGGTGTACGAAGGCCTGACGGGTGGGCTGGATTTCACCAAAGACGACGAGAATATCAATAGCCAACCTTTCATGCACTGGCGTGACCGCTTCCTGTTCTGCATGGAAGCAGTGAACCGCGCGCAGGCAAACTCAGGTGAGATTAAAGGGCACTATTTAAATGTGACTGCGGCTGACATGGAAGAGATGTACGCACGCGCCGAGTTTGCAAAGTCACTGGGCTCAAACATCATCATGATTGACCTGATCGTGGGTTGGACTGCAATTCAATCAATGTCTAACTGGTGCCGCAGAAATGACATGATTCTGCACATGCACCGCGCGGGTCATGGTACGTATACACGCCAGAAAAACCATGGTGTGTCCTTCCGCGTGATGGCGAAGTGGCTGCGCTTGGCGGGCGTGGATCATTTGCATACGGGTACCGCAGTGGGCAAACTCGAAGGTGATCCGATGACGGTGCAGGGCTATTACAACGTTTGCCGTGAGACCTATAACCACCAAGATTTATCGCGTGGCTTGTTCTTCGACCAGGATTGGTGCGACTTGAAGAAAGTGATGCCGGTGGCCTCGGGTGGTATTCACGTCGGCCAGATGCATCAATTACTCACCTTGTTCGGTGACGACGTCGTGCTGCAGTTTGGTGGTGGAACAATTGGTCACCCGAGTGGCATTCAAGCCGGTGCAATTGCTAACCGTGTCGGACTGGAAGCAATGGTCAAAGCGCGTAATGAGGGCAAGGACATTGCCAATGAAGGCCCGGATATTTTGCGCGCTGCGGCCAAGTGGTGTAAGCCGCTCGAAGTTGCGCTAGAGACATGGAAAGATGTGTCGTTTAACTATACCTCGACCGACACACCGGATTTTGTGGCGACGCCGACGGCGTCCTGAAAGTAAGAATACAGATGCTGGATCCCGGCCTACGCCGGGATGACCCTGCAAAGGGTAGTAACAATGAAATTGTCATTCCGGCCTTCGCCGGGATGACCCTGTACAAGGTAGCGGTC
>JBJTXC010000219.1:0-4597 GCA_046082065.1 Burkholderiaceae bacterium | reverse complement strand
TCAGGCTGTACGCATTTTCATCAATCAAGAACTGGAAGACCTTGAAACAGGGCTAAAGCAGGCGTTCGACCTGCTCGCGCCATTCGGGAGACTGGTGGTGATCAGCTTTCACTCGCTGGAAGATCGCATTGTGAAGCGCTTCCTGGCTGCGCAGGCCAGTGCGCCTGTGCTCGACCGTCGGCTGCCGATTCGTGCTGCAGAGTTGCCTCTGCCTGCTGCAAAATTACTCGCGCGTGTGCGACCCTCTGAAAGCGAGATCGCGCTCAATCCGCGCGCACGCTCAGCAGTGATGCGTAGTTTGATGCGTTTACCAGCAGGAGCGAGCGCATGAGCCATCGCTCACTGATCAGCGTCGTGGCGTTGCTGCTGCTGTGCTCGCTGTTGCTGGTTAATTCGCAGTATCAAGCGCGTCGCTTGTTTATCGAATTGGAGCGAGCCCAGCTGCGTCAACGCAATCTCGAAACCGAGTGGGATCAGCTGCAGTATGAGCAATCGGCACTTGCCAAGCACTCGCGTATTGATGCCATTGCACGCGCCTCACTCGGCATGAGTGTGCCTGGCCCGGCGCGTACGCAGTATCTCAGCGTGGGGGCGAAATAATGCGGGCGCCCACCAGAAAAGCGGCCGCGCGCGGGCTCGCTTTTTCCGCCAGCCCGGTGTTGGCGGTGAAGTTACCGGCGTGGCGGTCGCGGCTTGCGCTGTTCCTGATTTTTGCTGCTTTCGTCGCGATTGCAGTGCGCGCATTCTGGCTGCAGGCGATGTCAACCGATTTCCTGCAGCGCCAGGGTGCTTATCGTTATGCGCGCACACTCGAGTTGCCTGCCGTGCGGGGCAAGATCACCGATCGCTTTGGCGAGGTGATGGCCTCCTCGTTACCGGTCAAGGCAATCTGGGCGATTCCGGAAGATGTGGAAGCAGATAAAGACAAACTGCGCCAGCTCGCGCAATTACTCGACACACCACTGCCCGAATTAAACAAAAAATTCGATTCCGATCGCAGCTTTGTGTATCTGAAGCGTCAGGTCGAGGAAAAAACTGCAGAGCAGATTCTTGCCCTGAAGATAAAAGGTATTCACACCCGTAACGAATACAAGCGCTATTACCCTTCCGGTCAGGTCGCCGCCCATGTGCTGGGCTTTACTAACGTAGAAGATATCGGGCAGGAAGGCATCGAGCGCGCGCAGCAGAAATCACTTGGCGGCGTCACCGGCAGTCGCCGCGTCATCAAGGACAAGCTCGGTCGTGTTGTGGAAGACATTGGTTATATCCGCGAGCCACAAGACGGTACAGATTTAGCGTTATCCATCGATGGCAAGATTCAGTACATCGCCTTCACCGAGTTGCAGAAAGCCGTCGAGCAGCATCACGCCAAAGCAGGTGCGATTGTGGTGTTGGATGTCAAAACCGGCGAAGTACTGGCGATGGCAAATCTGCCAACCTACAACCCGAATACACGGCAAGGCCTCACCGGTGCGCAGTTGCGTAACCGCGTGATGACCGATACCTACGAACCCGGCTCAACACTCAAGCCCTTTACCGTCGCACTTGCACTGGAGCGCGGCTTGGTCACACCGGCCACTGTGCTTGATACACCGGCAAAAATCACGCTAGGCCCCGCATCCATCGGCGACTCGCATGCGCACGCCAGCACCATGTCGGTGGCGCAGATCATTCAACAATCGTCGAATGTCGGCACGGTACGCATGGCGATGAAATGCGAACCGCGTGAGATGTGGGACATGTTTACCTCGGTCGGATTCGGCCAGGTACCACGCACTGGTTTTCCGGGGGAAGTGGCGGGGCGCTTACGGCCTTACAAGACATGGCGGCCGATTGAACAAGCCACCATGAGCTATGGCCACGGCATTTCGGTGTCTTTGATACAGGTGGCGCGTGCTTACATGATCTTCGCGCGCAATGGCGAGATGATTCCATTGTCTTTCCAGAAGCTGACGCAACCGCCGTTACCGCAGCGCGTGATTTCCGAGCGCACCGCGCAACAGATGCGCACCATGATGGAAAAAGTCGTCGGCCCCGGCGGCACTGCGCCGTTGGCACAAGTGCGTGGTTATCGGGTGGCCGGTAAAACCGGTACAGCGCACAAGCTCGAAGGCGGGCGCTATGTAAACAAGTATGTTGCATCGTTCGTTGGATTCGCGCCGATCTCCGACCCGCGCATCATCATCGCCGTGATGGTGGATGAGCCAACGGCAGGTGGGCATTTCGGTGGACAAGTTGCCGCACCGGTGTTTTCCAACGTGGCGGCGAGTGCATTACGCGCCATGAATGTGCCGCCCGATGCCAGCGTAGAGAACGTGATCATGCCAACCCAAATGATCACGGAGAGCATGTAATGATGATCGCCACCAGCACCCGCGAGCTGCTCGACTGGTTGCGTGCCACAGCACCATCGGCACAGCTCACTCTGGATTCAAGACGGGTCGCTGCGGGTGACGTTTTTTTCGCATGCCGGCACGAGAGTGGCGATAGTCGTGACTACATCGCGCAAGCGATTGATGCAGGTGCCTGCGCAGTGGTCTTGGATGATGCAGACGGATTCATTTGGCGCGATGAATGGTCAGTACCGTATCAAGTGGTGCCGGCGCTCGCGCAGCAGATTGGCGGTATCGCGCATGAATGGTATGGCCGGCCAGACACAGAGTTATTCAGTATTGCTGTCACTGGCACCAATGGCAAGACATCGTGCACGCAGTGGCTTGGTCAGGCGCTATCGCGCCATGGTTTGCCCACTGCGGTGGTGGGTACCTTGGGCATCGGCTTGTATCGACATGGCGATAGTGGCCCATTTACCGAGACTGGCTACACCACGCCCGACCCATTGCAGCTGTACCGTCAGTTAGCTGAGCGTAAGGCGGAGGGTGCGCAGGCCATTGCGATTGAAGCTTCATCGATTGGCTTGGCGAAGCACCGTATTGATGAATTACATATTGATTGCGCGGTACTGACCAACTTTACTCGCGATCACCTTGATTTTCACGGCACCATGCAAGCGTACGAGCAGGCCAAAACGCGCCTATTCGAGTGGCGAGGCTTGCAGCATGCGGTGATTAATCTGGATGATCCCTTCGGGTTACGACTGATCGCGTATCTGCGTAAAAAAAATCCGGCAACCCAGATCGTTGGTTATTCGCTTGAGGGTGCCGCGATCGATGGGATTGAATTACTGACCGCCACAGACATACGCACTACACAGCATGGCAGCAGTTTTCAGCTGCACACCTCGCAGGGCCATGGCAACGTCCGCACACACTTGATCGGCAAATTCAACGTCAGCAATGCGCTGGCGATTGCAGCAGTACTCATGTTGCGTGGCTTGCCACTTGCGCAGGTTGTCAGCCTGATTGAGTCCTTGCAAGCTGTGCCGGGGCGGATGCAACAACTCGGTGGCACCGACGCACCCTTGATCGTGATCGATTACGCGCATACCCCCGATGCGCTGCAAAAAGTACTTGATACCTTGCGACCGGTGGCCGCAGCACGTCATGGTGCATTGTGGTGTGTGTTCGGATGCGGTGGCGATCGTGATCCCGGTAAGCGTCCGCAGATGGGTTTGGCTGCTGAGCGCGCAGATCACATCATGGTGACCAGTGACAACCCACGCACTGAAGACCCGGCCAGCATCATTGCGCAGAGCGTTGCAGGTATTCCGCAAGCACAGCATCAAAAACTTCAGATCATTGAAGATCGTGCCACCGCGATATTGTCGGTGATACGTCACGCAAACAAGCAAGACGTGATTCTGCTGGCTGGCAAAGGCCACGAGGATTATCAGGAAGTCAAAGGCCGTCGCCTCGCGTTTCGAGATGCCGATCATGCGGCGCTGGCCTTGGCAAGCTGCGCAACCCGTCATGGAGGGCATTGATGCAAGCCTCCCTGCATGACCTGCTCAGCGCGCTACCCGGCGCAACACTGACCAAGCCAGCCAACTTCACTGGTGTATCCACCAACAGCAAAACGATAGACCCGGGCAATCTGTTTGTTGCTTTGCGTGGTGAGCGGTTTGATGCGCATGACTTCATCGCCGATGTGGTGGCGCGTGGTGCAGCGGCAGTGATCGTGGAGCGCTTGCCTGATGGTGTGGATGTGCCGGCCTTGATTGTCCCCGACACACGCTACGCACTGGGTGAAATCGCACAGTGGTGGCGTCAGCAATTCAGCATGCCCGTGATTGGCGTCACCGGTAGTAACGGCAAGACAACCGTTAAAGAAATGATCGCTGCGATTCTGAGCAGTGCATTCGGTGAAACAAATTACCTGGCGACGCGCGGTAATTTAAATAATGAAATTGGTGTGCCACTTACTTTATTTCGTCTGACTAAACTGCATCGTGCCGCGGTGATCGAGATGGGTATGAACCATCCGGGAGAAATCGCACGCCTCGCAGCGATTGCTTTGCCGACAGTGGGCTTGGTGAATAACGCGCAGCGTGAGCATCAGGAATTCATGGCCAGTGTAGCTTCTGTCGCGGAAGAAAACGGTGCGGTGATTAATGGGCTGGGCGATGATGGATGCGCCGTGTTTCCGGCTGACGATGAGTTTGCACCCTTGTGGACAGCCTATGCCGGGTCGCGTCGCT
>JBJTXC010000218.1:0-4594 GCA_046082065.1 Burkholderiaceae bacterium | reverse complement strand
CCACATGCCTTGCTCACCGAGTTGCACCCGGCCCCGTTTTAAACCAAAGTTTTCGATGATGCGTGGCCGTTCGGTTCTGCCATCCCAAAAAAGTTTGAGTTGAGACAGCAGCAGGTCAACCGCACTGATATTGGTATCGGCATCATGCAAGACACGCATTTCCGCGAAGCCCTCACTTAACGGCAGCAATCCAAATGCCTCGGCCGTGTTGGTGTTCGTCGGCAGCAAATCGCTGCTTGAGTAGCCGATGGTTTGTAAGCCGTTTTTGCTGAGCTGTATGGTGCCGACTGACACACCCAGCGCATCGCCGCTGCACGCTGATACACCCGCCGGGCAACTGTTTGATCCATTGCCGCCATTACCACCATTACCCGACAGTGCGGAAAATGTTGAACTCGCCAGCAAGCCACTGCCGTTACCGCTTATGTTGCTCGCGTCGCTGACACCACCGCTGACGCCACCGCCATCACTGCACGCTGCGAGCGCGCAGAGCAGCGCCGTAATTCCACCCATCCGCAACTTCAACCAGGTCATTGCCGCCCCCATCAGTCGTCTGAAAAATGCGCGTGACGGTGTTTGGCCGCACGGCAGCGACGAACTTAGGGCAAGCCCCAAATGCCTTGTTGAGCGCTGACAACCGAACAAGATCAAGGCCGCAGAGATATCGATTGAACTTATGCTGTAGCAAACCAGCCAAGTGCATTGGCCCGCCGAGAGCGATCACACAGCGCCCGTTATAATTTGCGTTTCCCACGCAACACCGCTCAGGCCAAGCTCACCCTTCATGCAGCAGCAACAAAAAGATCAAGTCACGCAGCTATTTGCCGAGGCGGTCGCGCCACTCATCGCAGGTTCGGATTTGGTCATGCCAGCGATCACGCTGGAGCGACCACGCGACGCAGCGCACGGCGATTTGGCTTGCAACATTGCGATGCAATTGGCCAAGCCACTCAAGCGCAATCCGCGTGAGCTGGCGCAAGCGATGGTGGATGCGGTGCTGGCCAACCCTGCACGTATCGGTCTGATTGAGGCGATTGATATTGCCGGCCCAGGGTTCATCAATTTGCATGTGGCGCTGGCAACCAAGCACGCAGTGATCGGGCAAATCCTTGCGGATGCCCAGTGTTACGGACGCACGAATTCGGCAGCCAACCACAAGGTACTGGTTGAATTTGTTTCAGCCAATCCAACCGGCCCATTGCACGTTGGCCATGGTCGCCAAGGTGCTCTGGGTGATGCGATTTGCGCGCTACTCGAGGCGCAGGGTTACACCGTACAACGCGAGTTTTATTACAACGACGCCGGCGTGCAAATCGCGACGCTTGCAAGCTCAGTGCAGGCGCGCGCCAAAGGTAGCAAACCGGGCGACAGCGATTGGCCCGAAGCAGCGTACAACGGTGACTACATTGCCGACATCGCAGCAGATTTCATTGCCGGAAAAACCGTTGCCGCTGTTGATGGTGAGCCCGTCACGGCAAACGGCGATGTCAACGATATTGAATCGATACGGCGTTTCGCCGTTGCTTATCTTCGGCACGAACAAGATCTGGATTTACAGGCCTTCGGTGTGCGCTTCGATCACTACTACCTTGAATCTTCGCTGTACACCGATGGCAAGGTTGAGTCTGCAGTCGCTGCCATCAAGGCGGCGGGCAAAACTTACGAGCAAGATGGCGCGTTGTGGTTAAGAAGCACCGAGTACGGTGACGACAAAGACCGCGTGATGAAAAAATCCGACGGCACCTACACTTACTTTGTGCCGGACGTGGCGTATCACATCAGTAAATGGCAACGCGGCTTCCATAAGGTGATCAATATTCAGGGCAGTGATCATCACGGCACCATTGCGCGGGTACGTGCCGGTTTGCAGTCTGTGGGCATCGGCATTCCGGTGGGCTACCCTGACTATGTGCTGCACAAAATGGTCACCGTGATGGCCAATGGTGAGGAAGTCAAAATTTCCAAACGCGCCGGTTCTTATGTGACGCTGCGTGATCTGATCGAGTGGTCTGCGGGCGACGCACAGGATGCAAATGGTCAGCGCGATCTCACCCGCGGGCGTGACGCCGTGCGTTTTTTTCTCATCTCGCGCAAAGCCGACACCGAGTTTGTGTTCGACGTCGATCTGGCCTTGGCGCAGTCGGATGAAAACCCGGTGTACTACGTGCAGTACGCGCATGCGCGTATCTGCTCCGTACTATCGCAGTGGGGCGGTGATGAGGCTATGCTGACATCGGTTGATTTATCAGCGCTGACTTCGCCGCGTGAGGCCAGCCTGTTGGCCAAGCTGGCTGATTTTCCTGAGGTATTGAAAAAAGCCGCAGATGAACTCGGCCCGCATCAAGTAGCGTTTTACTTGCGCGAGTTGGCGGGCGAGCTGCACAGTTACTACAACGCCGAACGCGTGCTGGTCGACGATAACGCGCTCAAACACGCGCGGCTGGCACTGTTGCTCGCGACGCGGCAAGTGCTAAAAAACGGGCTGGCATTGCTCGGCGTCTCTGCGCCGGCCAGGATGTAGTCATGGATTGCTTCAAGCGACATCGGCGTGGTCTGCATCAGCAGCGCGGCGGTACCACCGCCGGCCTGATCATTGGACTGATCATTGGCCTGTTGATTGCAGTCGGTATCGCCATGATGATCATGAAGACCCCGCTGCCCTTCATCGACAAGATCGGCAAACCGTCTCAATCGGCGGGGGATCTGGGTGACCCCAACAAATCCTTGCAGGGCAGCGCGCGCGATTCGCGTGAGCCAGCGTCTGCCGCTGAGGTAAAAACCCCAGCGCCATCGCCAGTCGTCGTCGAGCCCAAGCACCCGCCAACGGCTGCATCAACCGCGCGTTCGACAGACGAGCCGGCGGCTAGGCCCGCACCATCGACAAGTAGCACGTCGTCTGCGACCGAAGGCTTCACCTATTATTTGCAGGCGGGCGCATTTCGAGAACGACAGGACGCCGAAGCAACCAAAGCGCGCTTGGCGCTGATGGGTGTTGCCGCTTCGATTGCCGAGCGAAAGTCAGAGCTTGGTACGCTTTATCGTGTGCGGGTCGGCCCGTTTGATGATGTCGAGGGTATGAATCGCACACGTGTTCGTTTGTCTGATAATGGTGTCGATGCAGCGGTAGTGCGTGTTCCGAAATAATTCACGATAGAGGGTAGTTCAATGCGACTGTTAAAACGTTTGCTATTCATTGCCAGCATGGGTTTGGTTTCTGCAGGCGCATATGCTGCGCCAAACGCGCCGGTTGAAGGCGTTGAATATCAGCGCTTATCTCAGCCGCAGCCGACTGATACCGGCAAGAAGGTCGAAGTGCTGGAGTTCTTTTGGTACAACTGCCCGCACTGCCATGCCTTCGAACCTCATTTGGCGGAATGGGCAAAGAAGCACGGTGACCGCATCGTGCTCAAACGTATTCCGGTTGGATTCAGGGAATCATTCGCGCCGCAGCAGAAGCTGTACTTTGCATTGGAAGCCATGAACCGGCTCGACTTGCACAAGGTGGTGTTCGATGCGATTCATCAGCGTCGCATGAAGCTGAACACGGAAGCCGAGATCATGGCATTCATGGAGAAGCAGGACATCGATCAGAAAAAATTCGCTGAAACCTTTCAATCATTCAGCGTGCAAAGCAAAGTCTCGCGTGTACGTCAGTTGCAGGAAGCATTTCGAATTGATGGCGTTCCCACCGTCGCGATTGATGGCCAGTATCTGACTTCGCCATCGATCGTCGGGCAGAGCATGCGCGGCGCGCCGGAAGAAGTGCTCAACAGTGCCACGCTGACGGTGATGGATGCGCTGATCGCCAAGAAAAAATAAACCAGCTGAGCGGTACTGCCGCGTAACGATCGCTGCGGCAGCCAGCGGATATCGACTAGCGCTTTTTGTAGCCCCGCACCAGCGCGCGCAGCATGTCGAGGCCGATTTGTCGATGGTGCTCATCCAACTGGTTCAGCAGCGCGGTGGCTTTTTGATCCGTCATGCTGACATCTGCGCCACCGTTTTTTCGGGTGTCGCCATTGCCGAAGCGCAGCCAATCGGCCGGCACATCGAGCCAGGTCGCGAGTGCGCGCAGCTTTTCCTGAGTCGGGATGGATTCACCTTGCAGCCATTTGCGGGCAGCATGCACCGTGACTGGGTGACCTTTGAAGCGCTCATTAAATTCGCGCGCTAACTGAGTCGGGCTTTGCGGAGAGTACTCCGCGTTACGCAGCGCTTGTTGCAGCCTCTCGCTGAAGGCCAAGCGTTCTTGTGTTGAATTCATGGTGCGAAACTATTCCATGCAGCCATGTAATAGTCAGTCGCTAATCAACTCGATAGTCTGTAAAAAACAAATCTTGCGAAAATAAAAAGAAAACAGCGGACCAGCCCTAGGTCGAGCGCCAGGAAACATGTTGCAGCACAAATCAATACATGCGGTTCGGCATGGAACCCACGGTGTTTTGCTTGAAACGGCCATTAAATCAAGTGAGCCGTACGAATCGTATGACCCCATCGTCATCGTGCGTGCGTCGTAACTCACCTGCAAACCAGAGTCGATGCAAGTGCGCCAAGGCTTCGCCCATCGCAAAAGTGAGTTGGTGCATGTCGAGGT
>JBJTXC010000217.1:0-4210 GCA_046082065.1 Burkholderiaceae bacterium | reverse complement strand
TCTGAGCAAGCACCTCGGCGCTATCAAAAAAATGCACACCATAAGCAATCCCGTAGCCGATGAAAAAGTAGGCGATGGTCGACACCGCGAAATCGACCAAAATCTTGACCAAGGCGTTGACCTGATTCTTCTTGCGCACCGTGCCCAACTCCAGAAACGCAAAGCCGGCGTGCATCGCCAAAATCATGATGGCGCCCAGCAAGATGAACAGCGTGTCCGCGCCGCTGCGGAATGCATCCATGACGACTCTCCCCTTTTAAGTGCAGAATTCAAAAAAGCTCTGCGTAAAAGCAATATCCGTTCCTTTTTGGGGCGAAAAAAGAACAATCGCAACTCGCTGATTACAATCAAATTTTTTGAGCGGGTTAGGTATGGCGCGAGCGCATGCACGATAAGTGTGCAAATTTTGATCGGGATTGGTGAGCATGCATCTCCCCTGGCTTGACGACGACACGCCGTTTCCTGATCCGGAAACCGCCCTGACCGAGCAGGACGGCGCGGCGGGGCTGCTGGCGGCGGGCGGTGATTTATCGCCCAAGCGCTTGCTTGATGCGTACCGGCAGGGGATCTTCCCCTGGTACTCAGAGCCGCAGCCGATTCTCTGGTGGAGCACCGATCCAAGAATGGTGCTGCGCACCGACGAATTTCATGTGTCAAACAGCCTCCTTAAACGCCTGAAGGCAGTTGACCGGAGCATGCAAGTTGATGGGCCTTGGCGCGTACGCTTTGATAGCGCGTTTGCGGAAGTGATCAGTCATTGCGCGCAGCCGCGCACGGATGCCCACGGTACCTGGATCACGCCGGCGATCATCGCGGCCTACACCGAGCTGCACCATCTCGGTTATGCGCACTCGGTCGAGCTGTGGCGCGATGGCCGGCTAGTTGGAGGTGCGTATGGCATCTGCATCGGCAAGATGTTTTACGGCGAGTCGATGTTTACGCTGCTCCCCGATGCCTCAAAGATTGCGCTGGCCTACCTGGTTCATTTTTTACACGCCGAAGGGGTCAGATTGATCGACTGCCAACAAGAGACCTCGCACTTGGCAACGCTCGGCGCCAAACCCATCCCAAGACGTAGTTTCCTGACCGAGATGCGTAACGCGATCGCGCTGGCGCCGATACGAGTTTGGCAGCCGCGTTCGCTGCGCGATGGATTCTTAGTGTAAATTCCAGCACATGACGCATTTAAAGGATCTGCCGTTCTCGACGCTCCAGTTCTACGCAACTGCACCTTATCCGTGTAGCTACCTGGACAACCGGCAGGCGCGCTCGCAAGTCGCGACCCCATCGCATTTGATTAATGCTGATGTCTATGCCGAGCTAGTCAAGAACGGTTTTCGTCGCAGCGGCATCTTCACCTATCGACCGTACTGCGATGGCTGCCAGGCCTGTACGCCCGTACGCGTTGATGTCGCACGTTTCACGCCAAGCCGGAGTCAGCGACGCGCCTGGTCTACACACGCCACATTACGGACATCGGTATCGCGCTTGGCGTATGTGCATGAGCATTACGAGCTTTACTTGCGTTACCAATCTGTGCGGCACGCTGGTGGTGGCATGGATCAAGACAGTCGCGATCAGTACGCGCAGTTCCTGTTGCAGAGTAAGGTAAACACACGACTGGTGGAGTTTCGTGATCAGGATGATGTGCTTCGTATCGTGAGTATCATTGATGTGCTCGACGATGGCCTATCGTCGGTATATACCTTCTTCGATCCCGACCAACAAGCCAGCTACGGTACCTACAACGTCCTTTGGCAAATCGATCAGGCACGCCAGCTGAACATGCCCTATGTTTATCTTGGCTACTGGATCGCCGACAGCGACAAGATGCGCTACAAAGTTAACTTCCGACCGATCGAAGCGCTGCGACGCGGTAATTGGGAGCCACTGGTAGGCTAAGTAATACGCGCGGGTACAATCTTGGCGTTTACTCTGTCAAGCTCCCACCGTGTCCGTTTCTTCACTCTACGCGCTGACTCGCCCGCTGCTGTTTTCGCTGGACCCTGAATCAGCGCATGACGTCACCTTATCCACGCTCAGTACCTGCGCCAAGTTAGGGCTCACGCAGTGGTTGGCCAAACCCGTCGCCAACCCAAAGACCGTGATGGGTTTGCGCTTTCCGAATCCGGTTGGCCTGGCCGCCGGTTTGGATAAAGATGGCGCATGTATCGATGGTTTGGCCGCGCTCGGTTTTGGCTTCATCGAAGTCGGCACAGTCACGCCGCGCGCGCAACCGGGCAACCCCAAGCCACGTATGTTTCGGCTTGCTGATGCACATGCGCTGATCAATCGCATGGGCTTCAATAACGGTGGTGTTGATGCGTTCGTGCGGAATGTGCAGGCTTCGCGTTTTTATCAGGACAAGCAAGGTGTACTTGGTTTGAACATCGGTAAAAATGCTGACACACCGATTGAAAAAGCGACTAATGATTATTTGCTGTGTCTGGAGAAGGTTTACCCGTATGCCGACTATGTTACAGTCAATATCTCTTCACCCAATACCAAGAATCTGCGTCAATTGCAGCAAGCGTCCGAGCTTAGCGCATTGTTATCCGCACTGAAAAATTCCCAACGTGCTTTGGCAGATCGATATGGTCGATACGTACCCATTGCACTGAAGATCGCACCTGACCTCGATACTGAGCAAGTCAAATCAATTGCCGATGCGTTGCTGCAGCATCAGATGGATGCAGTGATTGCTACCAACACCACCATTACGCGCGACGCAGTTCAAGGTTTGGCACATGCAGATGAGGCCGGCGGTCTGTCGGGCGCACCGGTGCTAATGCTATCTAATCGCGTGATTAGTGCATTGCGCGCAGCACTGAACGACACGATCCCGATTATTGGCGTAGGCGGTATTCTGAGCGGTGAAGACGCGCGCGCCAAAATAGACGCCGGCGCATCTTTGGTACAGCTCTATACAGGGCTGATTTACCGAGGACCAGCGCTGGTACACGAATGCGCACAGGCGCTGAAACAGTAATCGCTCACGTCGATCAGTTGCAGGCAAGATAATGACACCATGGTTCGTACAAGACGAGATATCACCATTGATAAAAAACATCACATAACAACGCATCGGAGACAAGCATGGACACAGTAAAACTAGGCAGCAGCGATCTCGAGGTATCCAAAATCTGTCTCGGCACCATGACGTTCGGTGAGCAAAATACCGAGGCTGAGGCGCATCAGCAACTCGACTATTCGCTCGAACGTGGCATTTACTTTATTGACACCGCCGAGATGTACCCGGTCATGCCACGCGCTGAAACTCAAGGCACCACCGAGCGCCACATTGGCAGCTGGCTGAAAAAATCTGGCCATCGTAACAAAGTGATTCTCGCGACAAAAATCGCAGGGCCATCGACCATGGCAAGTTGGATACGCAATGGTCAGAATAATTTCGATCGAAAAAATATTCGCGCAGCGGTCGATGATAGCCTGCGTCGCTTTCAGACTGACCACATCGATCTCTACCAACTCCATTGGCCTAGCCGTAACGCGCCAATTTTTGGTCAACTGTTTTTTGATCCGCAACGTGAGCGCTCGCATATTCCTATCGAAGAAACCCTTGCCGCACTAAAAGAAATGATTGATGAGGGAAAAATTCGATACGTCGGCGTGTCGAATGAGAGCGCATGGGGCGTCGCAAAATTTTGTAGCGTGGCGCAGCATGACGGTCTGCCACGCATCGTCTCGATCCAGAATGCGTATCACCTTGCCAATCGGCAGTTTGAGGGTGGTACGGATGAAGCCTGTTTCCGTGAAACCGTTGGCTTACTCGCGTACAGCCCGCTCGCGTTCGGTCAGCTGACGGGCAAGTACATCAATGATCCGAAAGCGCATGGCAGGCTGACGATCTTCCCGCCTAACTGGAGCCCGCGCTACACGCGTCCGCGTGTGATCGAAGCAACCAAGCGTTACATGAAAATCGCAGCAGATCATGGGATGCGCGTGACACAACTCGCACTCGCCTGGTGCTATAGCCGATCTTTCGTCGCCTCTACCATCATTGGCGCGACCAATCTCGAGCAACTCAAAGAAAATATTGACGCGTATTCGGTGAAGCTATCCGATGAGGTGGTTCGCGCGGTGAACGAGGTCCATCTGGAGTTCACGAATCCGGGGATGTGAATCGGTGTGACCTCTTGGCTCGATGAGCTTTTTTTTCGATGAACTGCGTGGATTGACTTAAAAAATCCCG
>JBJTXC010000216.1:0-3129 GCA_046082065.1 Burkholderiaceae bacterium | reverse complement strand
TTTGATTCCAGGGTATCTGCGAGTAGCGCAGCGCAATATTTTCAGACTCAATCATCAGGCGATTAGCCGCTTCACCGAGATGAAGTAGATTCAGAATGACCGCTTGTTGTGTACGCTTATCTTCCAAGAAATCGACTAACGAGTAGCCTTCGACGTAAGAAAGACAGAGTTCGACACTTTCCAACATGAAGCGAAAATGCTGGCGCTCCCGTTCACCAGCCAATGTCATAACCGGACTGCGGCAGATAAAATGCGCGACCGCCAAGCCTCGGGAACGTCGTCAGGTGTCAGCAGATCAACGGGAGCACCGAGCAGTTGCTGCAGTTCGATCTGGAGACCGCCAAGGTCAAACAGCGTGGCACCTGGTAAGGGGTCAACTAACAAATCAATATCGCTCATGGGCGTCGCATCGCCACGCGCTAATGAACCGAACAGGCGAACGTTGCTGGCCCGGTGTCGCGCGGCCAAGGCAAGCACTTCGTCTCGGTGGGAATGAAGGTTATCGAGCAAGCTCATTGGCCGATTCTAGTCTGGTCTGGCGCGAAGCGTCAAAGTACGCCGTAGTTCATCATAGACCCGACCTCACCCCCGCTGCCCCAGCCAATCGGCAAATGCAGTGCCGGTCTCTGTATGCTGCAGGCCGATCTCGACCGATGCCTGAAGATAGCCCAGCTTGGAACCACAGTCGAACCGTCGGCCCTGGTAGCGGTAGGCGAGTACAGTCTCATGCTGCATCAAAGCCTCGATACCATCCGTCAGCTGTATCTCACCACCCGCGCCTTTGCCGATGGTCTCCAAATAAGAAAAAACTCTCGGCGTCAATACATAGCGCCCGACCACGGCGAGCGTCGAAGGCGCGAGCTCGGGTGCAGGTTTTTCTACAATCGCGCTCACCTTCTCCAAGCGTTCGCCAAACGGTGATGTGCTGACAATGCCGTACTGCTTGGTATGCGCACGCGGTACATCTTGCACACCCAGCAAACTACATTGCTCGCGAGCGAACGCAGCAGTCATTTGGGCCATCACCCCCGGGCCATTGCGCTCGCCTTGCATGAAGTCATCTGCCAACAACACGGCGAACGGATCATCGCCCACAATCGGTCGAGCACACAGCACTGCATGCCCTAACCCCAGCGCCATCGGCTGCCGTATGTACATGCAGTTGACATGCTTGGGTATCACGCCGCGCACCAATTCAAGCAGAGCTTGTTTACCTGCTGCTTCAAGTTCGGCTTCAAGTTCGTAGGCTTTGTCAAAATGATCTTCAATCGCGCGCTTGTTGCGACCAGTGATAAAAATCATCTCGGTGATACCCGCCTCGACCGCTTCTTCCACGGCGTACTGAATCAGCGGCTTATCAACAATCGGGAGCATCTCTTTGGGTTGCGCCTTGGTCGCGGGCAGAAACCGACTACCCAAACCGGCGACCGGAAACACAGCTTTTTTGATCGGACCACTCATGCGGGGTTCTCCAGTAACTGCATCAATGCGGGCTCATCCAGCACAGGTATGCCCAATTCTTCGGCCTTGGCGAGTTTACTGCCGGCCTCTTCACCCGCAACGACATAGCTGGTTTTTTTGGATACCGAGCCTGACACTTTACCGCCCGCAGCTTCGATCAAAGCCTGTGCTTCATCGCGCTTCAAGTTAGGCAGCGTGCCTGTCAGCACGAAGGTCTTGCCAGCCAAATGCTGCGCGCGATGTTCAACGGCCAATTCATCCCAATGAACACCCGCAGCGCGCAGCTGCTCGATCAATTCACGGTTCATCGGGTCGTGCACAAAACTCAAAATCGACTGCGCCACCACCGGTCCGACATCATCGACGGCGAGCATCGCTTCCTCGTCGGCAGCCAATAGCGCATCGAGTGTGCCGAAATGACGCGCCAGAGTTTTTGCAGTGGATTCACCGACATGCCGAATACCCAGTGCATAGATAAAGCGTGGCAGTGTGGTTGACTTGGACTGTGCCAGCGCATCAAGCACATTTTGCGCTGATTTTTCAGCCATGCGATCCAACTCGGCGAGTGCCACCAAACCAAGTTTGTAGAAGTCGGCGGGGGTCGTCACCAAGCCACGGTCGACCAATTGCTCGATCAATTGCTCGCCCAGACCTTCAATATCCATCGCTCTGCGCGAAACAAAATGCTGTAACCCGCCTTTACGTTGTGCCGGGCATTTCAGCCAACCACCCGAGCAACGCGCCACCGCTTCATCTTCTGGCCGAACGATGGCCGAGCCGCACACCGGGCAAGTCGTTGGCATTTGAAACAGGCGCGCATCGACAGGACGACGCTCCGGCACAAAGGCCACCACCTCAGGAATCACATCGCCGGCACGACGCACAATGACGTTATCGCCGATCCGAATGTCCTTGCGTTTCACCTCGTCTTCATTGTGCAAGGTGGCATTGGTGACGGTGACGCCACCCACCAGCACCGGCGCCAGCCTGGCCACCGGCGTAATCGCCCCGGTGCGACCCACTTGCACCGTGATATCCAACACCGTGGTCGTGGCTTCCTCGGCCGGAAATTTATGCGCAACTGCAAAACGCGGTGCGCGCGAAACAAAGCCCAGTGCTTGCTGCTGATTCACTCGGTTTACCTTGTACACCACGCCATCAATGTCGTATGCAAGGCGTGCACGTCGCTGGCCGATGTCGGCAAAAAATTTCAGCAAGCCATCCGCCCCGCGTACCACGGCACGATCATTGCAGACAGGTATACCCAACTCGCTATACCAATCCAGTAGCGCGCTATGCGTATCGGGCAAAGCCGCACCATCAAGTCGACCGATACCATACGCAAAAAACCGCAGCGTACGTTGTGCGGTAATGCGCGGATCAAGTTGGCGCAAGCTACCTGCAGCCGCATTGCGTGGGTTGGCAAACTCTTTGAGTCCAGCATCACGCTGTCGTTGGTTCATTCGCGCAAAATCAGCTTTGAACATCAATACCTCGCCGCGCACGTCGAGTAATTCGGGCGGGTGATCGGTTCGAAGTCGCAGCGGGATCGCGCGTATGGTGCGAATATTCGCAGTGACATCTTCACCCGTGCTGCCGTCACCTCGAGTTGCCGCTTGCACCAACAAGCCATCGACATAGCGCAGGTTGATCGCCAGCCCATCAAAC
>JBJTXC010000215.1:0-4276 GCA_046082065.1 Burkholderiaceae bacterium | reverse complement strand
CTGGATGCCGTTCGCAGATGCTGCGTCACCCGATTTGCCGCTGCCGAGGCTATTGCGGCTGTCGCTGTTTCAGTTCTCGATTGGTCTGGCGACTGCGCTGCTGGTCGGCTCGCTGAACCGCGTGATGATCATCGAGTTGGGCGTACCGGCATGGTGGGTGGCGCTGTCGGTGGCGTTGCCGCTGGTATTTGCACCACTGCGCGCGCTGATCGGGTTTCGTTCAGATACGCACCGGTCGGCACTCGGGCTTAGACGTCTGCCCTACCTGTGGATCGGCACCTTATTGCTGTTCGGTGGGCTGGCGATCATGCCATTTGGCTTGCTGGCGCTGTCACAGCCTCAGCCGGGCATGTTGTGGGTAAGCCGTATCGGCGCCGGGTTAGCGTTTTTATTGGTCGGCATGGGCATGCAGGTGACGCAGACCGCCGGTCTGGCACTCGCCACCGATCTGGCCACGCCAGAGACAAGGCCGCGCGTGGTGGCGCTGATGTACACCATGCTGCTGCTGGGTTTGGTGGGGAGTGGCTCGTTGTTTGGTTGGTTGCTGGCAGATTTCAGCCCGCTGCGATTAATTCAAACCGTACAAGGTTCTGCCGTACTGGTGGTGATGTTGAATCTGAATGCGCTGTGGAAGCAGGAAGCACTCAACCGAGCGCGCGCACGTCAGCGAAATGATGAAGCAGATTTTTCTGCGCATTGGCGCAGCTACATCGCGCGCCCGGGCGTGACACGTTTTTTGTGGACAGTGGGTTTGGGTACCTGCGCCTTCAATATGCAGGACATCATTCTCGAACCCTACGGTGGTGAGATTTTGCAATTGGGTGTAGGCGCCACCAGTTTACTGACTGCGATCAGCGCGGCTGGCGCGCTCTTGGCCTTCGGTTTGGCAGCGCGTTTGCTCGCCAGCGGATTGGATGCGGGACGCATCGCTGCCTTGGGTGCGTTGCTTGGTATGCCTGCGTTTGCGATGGTGATTTTTTCTGCGCCGCTGGATGCACCGAATTTATTTCGATTCGGCGCATTTTTGATTGGTGCGGGTGGTGGCTTGTTCTCGGTCGGCACGCTCACCATGGCGATGGATTTGCAGATCGGTGATTCGGCCGGCATGGCACTCGGTGCATGGGGCGCAGTGCAAGCGACTGCAGCGGGCGCCTCGGTAGCAGCGGGTGGCGTCATCAAAGATGTGGTCGGCTCGCTCGCAAACACGGGCTGGATGGGCGAGAGCCTGATTTCACCCGTCACAGGTTATAGCTTTGTGTATCACCTCGAGATGTATTTGCTGTTTGCCGTATTGGTGGCGATTGGCCCCTTGGCCAAACGCGTACGACTCGAGCGAGTTTCGCAGCAACGCAAATTTGGTCTGGCTGAATTTCCCGGCTAGAGCGTTTTACACCCGTCGTCTGTTCGACGACACCTTGTTGGAGGCGCACCATGGAAACAGGCGCGATTACGCAGTACGTCGACTTCGCCCAGATCGTGTTGTATGTGTTCTGGATTTTCTTTTTTGGTTTGATCTACTACCTGCTGCAAGAAAATCATCGCGATGGCTATCCGCTTGAGCCGATCAATGGCCGCGACACGCAGATGGAAGGCTGGCCACCGATACCCTCACCCAAAACCTATTTACTGGAGAACGGTGAAGAGGTCGTGATGCCCTATCCGCTGAAAGAACCCGAGTTCTTGCAAGCACAGCCACGCCATCGCTTTATTGGCGCACCAATCGAACCGATGGGTAATCCGCTGCTGGCGGGCGTTGGGCCGGGCTCATGGAATCAGCGCGCTGATCATCCCGACATGACACCGTTTGGTGAACCAAAAATTTCACCGCTACGCGCCAATCCAGAGCATGGTGTGGCCGAGCAAGATCCCGACCCACGCGGCATGCCAGTGGTGGGCGCAGACGATGAAATAGCCGGCACAGTGCAAGACCTGTGGCTGGATCGTTCCGAGATGCTGTTCCGCTATATCGAGGTACGTTTGAACGACGGTACGCGCAACGTACTGCTGCCGGTGCCGTTCGCACGCATCACCCATGATGGTGTGAAGGTACACGCGATTCTTGCGCATCAGTTTGTCGATGTGCCGGGCCATAAAGAAGCCGATCAGGTCACCATGCTTGAAGAAGAAAAAATCTGTGCGTACTACGGCGCAGGCACCTTGTACGCCACACCAGAGCGGCAAGAGCCACTTTTCTAATCTGCATCCAAACGACCACACCTCCGGACTATGCAAATCTATCGCGAACACGAGCTTGAAGCAGCACCTGGCCTGCCCGAACCGCTACCGGTCGGCGAGCGGGTGCTGTGGCAAGGCGCGCCAGACTGGAAACGCTTGGCACTGGAAGCTTTTCATCTGAAACGGATCGCGCTGTATTTTGTATTGATGTTGGCATTACAAGCGGTACTGATCTGGGACAGTGCAGACAGCCTGCGCGATAACCTGATGCCTCTGGCATGGTCATCACTCATGGCCATGATTGCCCTTGGCCTGCTTGGGTTCGCCGCATGGATGTCCGCCGAGACCACGCTCTACACCCTGACCAATCGGCGCATCGTGATGCGTGTCGGCATTGTGCTGACCATCAGCTTTAACCTGCCCTTGCGCTGGATTGCAGCGGCGCACATCAAACCCAACGGTGACGGGAGTGGTGATATTGCGCTCGAGTTGAAAGGCTCAGATCGCATCGCCTACTTGCATCTATGGCCGCATGCTCGTGCCTGGCATGTCTCAAAAACCCAGCCCGCCCTGCGCTGCTTGCGTGATGTTGGCACCGCGGGTGATCTGCTCCATGCGGCATGGATAGCTCGGCAATCCGAATTGGGTGGTGCGGATACACGCGAACCGATTCCGGTGCGCATGCCAGCCGCGGCGATTGCGCGATGAAGATGGAAGCGCTGCCACCTGCAGCAGTACCGCAACCGCGTAGTAGCCGCTTTCCGCTGATTGCGGTGGCGCTGCTGCTCATCTGCACCTTCGCCACCATTGGCCTAGCGCGCATGCAGGGCCCAACGCAAGAAACCACCGCCGAGCCCGCCAGAAAAATTCGTCAATTACGTTTTGTTGATCAACCTGATGGCGCGGTCGCTGCTATCGACGCCAGTAATGGCGAGCTGGTGCAACGCTTCGAAGGCGAGCAAGGCTTCTTGCGCGGCACGCTCAGAGCGATGGCCCGACAGCGCAAAGTCAATGGCGTGGGGTCTGATCAACCATTTGAACTCATTCTTCATGTAGATGGTCGACTGACCCTGCATGATCCCGCCACCGGCACCAAAATCGCACTCGAGTCCTTCGGCGCCACCAACGTCGGCGTGTTCGCACGATTGCTGGGGTGATCACATGACCGCGCCGACCGCGCTTGTGATCGGCAGCGGCTTCGGCGGGCTCGCTGCTGCGATTCGCCTCTCCTGCAAGGGCTACCAAGTACAAGTTATTGAAAAACTCGGCGCCCCCGGGGGCCGTGCCTATGTGCATCGGCAAGATGGCTTTACTTTTGATGCGGGCCCGACCATCATCACTGCGCCGCAATTGCTCGAAGAGTTATGGACACTGTGCGGTAAAAAACTATCGGATGACATCACACTCAAACCAATGGAGCCGTTTTATCGGCTGCGTTTTGATGATGGCACGCATTTCGATTACAGCGGTGATGCCGCCACCATGCGCCGCGAGATCGCACGCTTTAATCCCGATGACCTGGCCGGTTACGACCGCTTTGTAGAAGCGGCAGACCTGGCTTGCACCTTGGGCTTTGAAGAACTGGGCCACAAAGCCTTTGACAGTTTTTCTGATTTGCTGGCTGCCATGCCAAGCATGATCAAGCTAAAAGCCTGGCAGACGCTGTATTCAATGGTTGCGAGCTACCTGCGTGACCCCAAGCTGCGTGTGGTGTTCAGTTTTCATCCGCTACTGATCGGTGGTAACCCGTACTCGGTGACCCGCGTTTACAGCTTGATTAATACGCTGGAACGGCGCTGGGGTGTGCACTGGGCCATGGGGGGTACCGGTGCCTTGATTCAAGGCTTGGTAAAACTGCTGCAGGCACGCGGCGTGCCGATTCGCTATAACGCACCCGTCACGCGCATCAATGTCACGCAAGGCCGTGCCAGTGGCGTGACCCTCGCCAATGGCGAACAGGTATCTGCAGACATCGTCGTCTGCAATGGTGATGCCGCGTGGACGTATAAAAATTTAATCGGACATGAACATCGCTCGCACTGGACAGACAGACGCATCGAGACGCGACGCTACTCAATGAGTTTATTCGTTTGGTATTTTG
>JBJTXC010000214.1:0-3052 GCA_046082065.1 Burkholderiaceae bacterium | reverse complement strand
CAAGGTGCAGCAGAAATACAGAATGGCGCAGTGCGCACCATGCTCAGTACCGCTCTCTGCCGGAAAAAGCGCAGCATCGGCGAGCAGACCAGTGGCATACAGTAGCAATACATCGGCAAAGCGTACGATGTATTCCAGCCGCGTCGCGTTGCGAGCGATCAGATCGACCATGTCGGGTTCTTGTCTCGGGTTTGTTATTGGCCGACGATGAGATCAATTCATCATCAGCTCTCGACGCGATTCGAGCGTGCAGTGATTTGAGAGTGCCTTGGCTTGGGCGGCATCAACGCCCGGAAGCAATGGTCGCTACGCTGTTACAACGCGATCAAGCCTGAAAAAAGAGGCCTCCGCCCAGAAGCAATGGTCGCCACGCTGTGACAACACGATCAAGCCTGAAAAAAAGAGACCTCCGATCGGAGGGCTCCTTGGGTGTTGCAGCCAGCAGGATAACGAAGCGCCGTTGTGGCTAGCGACGAAAATCGGTATCGGGTTTTGCGTAGACAGACCAGACACAACAGGCTATTCCGAGGCTGGCGAGTAATGAAATAGCGCCAGCGGTATAGCCCAGCGCTTGGACTGTACCGCGTTCCTCTGCATAGTTTGAGACACTTGGGACGACAAAGCTGGCGATGGAAAGTGCAAATAGAATCACTGATCCGGCGATACAGCTATTGCGGTAGACGGATTCACAGCAATGACTTAATGCGCCTGTTTCTGTACCACTAGGTGCATGCGTTGTTGCTGAGATACCGTCTTGTGGATTTGCTTGGTATTGCGAACTCACTTGGTATTGCGTACTCGCTTGTTCTTGAGGATTCACTTGTTGTTGCGGATTCATTTGCCCTGCAGCGCCACGTGCTGCATTCAGCTCAGCCTTGACCTCTTCCATCGTCATGGGTGAAGAAATGCCGGTCCCCGTCAAAGAGATGCGAGTATCAGTGGGGTCGCCAGCCTGACCTTTCTCGGTTTCAGTCGTTACCGTTTGTTTATTGCTGATGCCAGTATTCCAGGCAGTGTTTTCGTTATTGACTTCTGGATGATTGGAATGGATTGGTAAGACCTGATCCGGGAATTCAGAGCGGCCCGTCGGCGTATTGGGAATAGATGCAGTAGTCATGTTGAATATCAAAGAGGAGATTGGTCGGAGGAGGTTCAGGCCACCCGTCGCGGGTGTCACCGTGCCGGATACAAGGCCCGACCCAGTACGTGCATGTGGCTCGAACTTGGTTCCGCTTTAACGGCGCAGCTGATCAAGCTTGTTTTTCGCCATGGCCATCAGTTCCCGCCTTGAGTCATCGCCATAACTGAGATCGATTGTCTTGTTCAGAAATTGCGTAGCTTCAGCGGGCGTGTCGTTTGCAATCAAGCACTCTGCCAATCGATAACATGCGGCCGCGTGTTCCGGGTCGGTATCCAGGGCGAGCGCATACATCAATATCGCTGGCTCAATATGACCGAGTCGTTGCAGACAAGCGCCGGCAATGAAGGGGTAGCGACTATCTTTTGCGTTGTGAAGGGCCAATTGCAGCGCAACCGGCAGGGCATGATGGAAATCGCCCTGATCGCATAAATCATGTGCAATCTTGTAGAGCGCCTCGTAGCCAGATGCTGTGATGCCGCGCAGCTCGCCCAGCGTATAACCCTGTTTGAGTTGCTCTTGACACTGTTCCAGTGTTTGCTGAACGTTTTGCAGACCGTCGCTGAGTTGCGCGACGATGGCGGCAATGTCCGGGTCCGAAGGTGGGTGTATGTAGGTATCCATCATGCGTCTGTTCCTGGCGAATGCGGGGCCAACTAGGTGACAGACGTGCTCAGAACGTTCCTGCGGTGAATCGATTTAAGTTGCTGGCAAATTGCTGGTCAATCTCTGGCAAATCGCTGGTCATTTGCCGGGAATTCGCCGGGAATTCGCGGGTCAATGAATACTGACGTGGCGGCTATCAGATCAATCCAGTGAATGGAATTGCGATGACCGATTCACCCGCTTGAATATCGGCTTCATCATGGGCAAGCACCACCATACAGTTGGCGTCAGACATTGAGCTGAGAATGCCTGAGCCTTGCGCGCCGGTGAGCCGGACATGCGCGGTGCCATGCGTATCGTAGGTCAGCACGCCACGCTGGTACTCGGTGCGTCCGGGACGTTTTCTGATCAGATCGGTGCTGATCGCTCGAACCATGGGTAGCTGATTCGGTGTTGTTCCTTGCAAACGTAACAGTGCCTCGCGCGCAAAGAAATAAAACGTCGCCATTACCGCGACGGGATTACCCGGCAGACCGAAGAACACAGTATTTTTTCCGTCTACATTGAGCTGACCAAAGGCCATGGGTCGCCCGGGCCGCATTGCAATTTTCCAGAACATGACTTCGCCAAGGCGTGCCATCAACGCGCGGGTGTAGTCGGCGTCACCGGCAGACACACCACCGGTGGTAATCACAGCATCAGCTTCGCTGCATGCATCTCGCAATGTTTTTTCCAGTGCCGATGGATCATCACGCACCACACCGAAATCAATCGCATCAAATCCCGCGCGGTCAAGCATGGCTTGCAGTGTGTAGCGGTTGCTGTCGTAGACGCAGCCCTCATCAAGCACTTGACCGATGGATCGTAATTCGTCGCCGGTCGAGAAAAAAGCGACCTTGAGTTTGCGGTTAACTGGTAGCTCGGCCACACCCAGTGACGCGATCACGCCAAGATCGGAGGGGGTGATTAAACGCCCACGACGCAGCACGGTTTCACCCACCGACAAATCTTCACCCGCCAGCCGCACATTAACGCCCGGTTTGATCGTTGCTGATGCAAAGCGGATGGTCTGATCGTTGACGACTGTCACCAGCTCTTGCGGAATGACCGAGTCGCAGCCAGGGGGCATCAAGGCACCCGTCATGATGCGTACGCATTCGCCGATGTTGACTAACTCTGAGTGAGCGTGTCCTGCAAAGGCTTTGCCGACGATTTGTAGCGTAGTTTCACCTGGCTTCAGATCTGCACCACGAAATGCATAACCATCCATGGCCGAGTTGGTATAAGACGGCACGTTGATGGGGGCAG
>JBJTXC010000213.1:0-2812 GCA_046082065.1 Burkholderiaceae bacterium | reverse complement strand
CAACCCCGTCGGCCAAACCTTGTCTCTGTCGGACATGTAAGCACCTCCCAGTTAACAAACAAAACGCGCTGGACCCGCACGTGGGAGCCGCCCCTCAAACTTTTAAAAAGCCTGATTGCGTAACTTCAGGCGTAAGCCGTTAGTTACACTTGTAGTTGTAAGGGAATACTGACAAATTTTCCAAGTCGCGTCAAGTGCCTCAGACACCCGGCGCACCCGTTGAGTGCGCTTCGCACCCAGATTAAGCGCTGCATGATTGGCAACGCCTTGATTGCCGGCTGATTATTTTGTTTAAATAGATAAAGTCTTTTTGAAAATATGGTGCGTTTGATTGCCAGCGCGACGCTAGCATGCTGAAATCGGGGCCGATGCCGACCCCACTCACCTGGCCGACCGCCAAATCGTTTGCAGTGCTCGCGCCCGCCTTGGTCTGGCTATTGGCATGGGGTGTGATGCTGGCCGCACAGCACAACATGAGTCTGGGTAATCTAGCCCTCGTCCTGGTGCTTGCCAACGCCGCGGCCTCGCTCTGGCTTCGTCCACTACCTTCCATCTTGATCAGTTCTGTTGCTGTCGGCGTGTTTAACTGGATGTTTGTACCACCGCGCTTCACCCTCACCGTCGACCTCTCTGAAGACGCGCTACTACTGCTGACCACCCTCGCCGTCAGTACCGTTATCAGCTACTTGATGGAATTGAAACGACAAGCAGCAGACCGTGTCTCGGCACACCAGATACAGGCGCGTGCAGCTGAGGAGCATGTGCAAAGCCAGCGGCTGCGTAATACCCTGCTCACCTCGATCTCGCATGACTACCGTACACCACTGACGACCGTAATGAGCTCGGCTTCGGTCATTGCCGAGAAGGCCGGACGAATGCCATCAGAAAAAATTGGACAGCTCGCTGAAGTGATTTTGGATGAGGCGCAGCAACTCCATCGTATGACCAACAACACGCTACAGTTAGCGCGCCTGGATAGCAGCAAAGTGGATATACCCATGAACTGGGAATCGATGGAGGAGATCGTTGGTACGGCAGGCGCACGCGTGCGCCGCAATCATCCCGGGCGTCGTATCGAAATTCGCCTCGCCGATGACTTGCCTCTTTTGCGCTGCGATGCGGTCCTGATGAATCAGCTACTGGATAACCTGATTGAAAATTCCCTGCGGCATAGCGACGAAGAGAAGCCCATTGTGATTCATGCTAATCACGATAGCTCGTCACTCCATCTCAGCGTTGAAGATCGAGGCTGTGGTATCAGCGATGCCTGGAAGGAGCGCGTATTCGATATCTTTCAACGCGTCGAAGCAAGTGATGTAGTGGCAGATGGACAAACACGCCGCGGTATTGGGATCGGACTAGCCGTGTGCCGCGCCATTGCAGAGGTACATGGAGGCCGCCTGAAGATTACTGATACACCGGGCGGTGGCGCCACCGTCAGCCTGACGCTACCACTATCAGAGCAACCGGAGCAGCCGCGCGAGTTGGCGGGATGAAGACCCGTATTTTGCTCGTCGAGGATGACCTCACCCTGCGTGAAGTACTTAAGCAGTCACTGGAGCTGGAAGGATTTTCTGTTGACAGTCACAGCACACTGGCGGGCGCAAGCGCAGCATGGGCACACCATCTAAATACACTCCAAAGCGTGAGTTCTTTCTCGATTGTCATTGTCGATTTAGGATTACCAGATGGTGATGGCGGTGCGCTGATTCGTTTAGTCCGCGCACAATCGAAAATTCCAGTCTTGGTGATCTCTGCACGCGAAGACGATGTCAGCAAAATTAATCTGCTGGATGCCGGTGCGGATGACTATCTCGTCAAGCCATTCAGCATCGGCGAGCTAAAAGCCCGTATCCGGGTTGCCCTGCGTCGGCAAATGCCTGATCTGCATGCATCGGCCGAAGAAATACGCATTGGCTCGCTCGAGATCAACCTGCCCAAACGGATAGTAAAACGACCCGGTGAGCGCATTCACCTGACACCCACTGAATTCAATCTGCTCGCCAGACTGTTATCGCAAGCTGGGCAAGTCGTCACCCACCGGCAATTACTTAACGATGTGTGGGGCGCAGAGTATGTCGAGCATGTGCATTATCTGCGCCTGTATATGACGCAACTGCGTGCCAAGCTGGAAGCGGACCCGGCCGTACTGGCGCTGTTATTGACCGAAACCGGGGTGGGCTATCGATTCTGCGAGCTGAATCCGCCACCCGATTGATCCTCGAGTAACCCTGCCGTCACCAATGACGCCCTGGCATAAAAAACCCATCCTTATGCTTTCCTAATGCCATTCTTTTTAACCTCGGGCACGCGGCCCGGCTCATTATTATTTTATTAACCCCCTCTGGTTAATCAAACTTTGATCGGTGCCGCGTAATTTCTTGTGAACAGAAATACGCTGCGCATCATGTTATAGCCACGTGAGTGCTGCGTCCCGAAAGCCGCAATGACGATCAGCAATCCAGAATTTTCCGAAACACCCTTGATGCAATCAGTCAAGGTCAATCCGGACGCCTTACATCATCACAGCTCGACTGCCGTACTCACCCTCGCCGCGATTGGTGTGGTGTTCGGCGACATCGGCACCAGCCCGCTCTATTCGCTGAAAGAATGCTTTGCGCCTGAGCACGCTATTCCATTTTCAACTGCTGCGGTATACGGGATTATTTCGCTGATTTTCTGGTCGCTGACCTTGGTGGTGACATTGAAATATGTCACCTTCGTGCTGCGCGCCGATAATCAAGGCGAGGGCGGCGTGCTGTCGTTGATGGCGCTCGCGCTTCGTTCAGATCGTAGCAAGACAAAAAGAGTC
>JBJTXC010000212.1:0-3221 GCA_046082065.1 Burkholderiaceae bacterium | reverse complement strand
CACGATTGTGATCATCATCGATGAATTGGCCGATCTGATGATGGTGGTGGGTAAAAAAGTAGAAGAACTCATTGCGCGTATCGCTCAAAAGGCGCGCGCTGCAGGTATTCATTTAATTCTCGCCACCCAGCGGCCTTCGGTGGATGTGATTACCGGCTTGATCAAGGCGAATGTGCCGACACGAATTGCGTTTCAGGTATCTTCAAAAATCGATTCACGTACGATTCTTGATCAGCAAGGTGCAGAAGCGCTGCTCGGCATGGGCGACATGCTTTATCTGCCTCCCGGTACCGGATTGCCTGTGCGTGTACACGGCGCGTTTGTATCCGATGATGAAGTTCATCGCGTGGTCGAGCACTTGCGGTCGCAAGGCGAACCTAATTACATCCAGGGCATACTTGAAGGGGGTGTAGCCAAAGGTGGTGAGCTCGTTGGTATCGATGGCCCTGCCGGAGAGGCTGATCCCATGTACGATCAAGCCGTAGCCATTGTGCTGAAACACCGCCGCGCATCGATCTCGTTGGTGCAGCGTCATTTGCGTATTGGTTACAACCGTGCCGCGCGTTTGCTTGAGCAGATGGAGCAAAGCGGTTTGGTGTCATCCATGCAGTCAAACGGTAATCGAGAAATTTTAGTGCCACATACACAAGCTGAATGAGCATGTTGAATTCAAGCAGGCGGTGGGTGATGCGCCTGGCGATATCAGGTACCGTTATGGTCACGACGACGATGATGGCTATTGGCAGCAGCCTGTTGCTGACATCTGCACCCGTGTATGCAAATGCCCTTGAGCAGTTCAAACGCTTTGTGACCGAGACTCGTGCCGCCCGTGGCGAATTCACTCAGCGCATGGTGAAAGGTGAGGGCGATAAATTGCGCGTGTCTAGTCAATCTAGTGGCACCTTCGCGTTCTCGCGCCCGGGTAAATTCATCTGGAATTACAAAAAGCCGTATGAGCAAGTGCTGCAGTCGGATGGCAACACGATGTACATCCATGATCAAGATTTGAATCAGGTGACTGTGCGCGCCCTGGGTAATGCGATTGGTTCGTCGCCCGCGGCGATACTGTTTGGTAGTAATGATCTTGAAAAAAATTTCACGCTATCCGATGCGGGGAATAAAGAAGGCATAGACTGGCTGCAAGCCATACCTAAAACCAAAGATACGCAATTCGAACGGATAGGCATAGGCTTGCGGGATGGCCTGCCGGTCGGTATGGAATTGCGCGATAGTTTTGGTCAGGTGTCGGTGATTAATTTCACCCGCTTCGAGAAAAACCCGTCATTACCCGCTAATCAATTCAAGTTTGTGATGCCCAAGGGTGCTGATCTGTTGCAGCAATAGGGTGAGATGAACGCGCCCCTCGCGGAAAGACTGCGTCCCAACACGCTCGATCAAGTGATCGGGCAGCACCACCTGCTGGGTGAAGGCAAGCCGCTGCGCGTTGCGTTTGAATCCGGGCAGCCGCACTCCATGATTCTTTGGGGCCCGCCCGGCGTCGGCAAGACCACGCTGGCGCGCTTGATGGCACATGGCTTTCAGGCGGAATTCATCGCGCTATCAGCAGTGCTCTCGGGTGTCAAAGATATTCGCGAGGCGGTCGAGCGAGCGCAGCTATTGAAAGCGACATCAGGCCGTCCGACCATCCTGTTCGTGGATGAAGTACATCGCTTTAATAAAAGCCAGCAAGATGCTTTCCTGCCGCATGTTGAGAGTGGCTTGTTCACCTTCATTGGCGCTACGACAGAAAACCCCTCTTTCGAAGTCAACAGCGCATTACTATCGCGCGCGGCTGTGTATGTCTTGCAGCCGTTGGGCGAGGACGATTTATCCACATTACTCGACCGCACACTCGCGCTGGATGGCGCATTTGAGATCGACGATGAAGCTAAATCAATGCTGGTCGCCAGTGCTGATGGCGACGGTCGCAAGCTATTGAACAACGCAGAAATCGTGATGCGCGCCGCTGCGCAAGCAGCCAAACGCACGATTGACACCGCGTTACTGAAGCAGACGCTCGGTGATGCATTGCGTCGCTTCGATAAAGGCGGCGATGCTTTTTATGATCAGATCTCCGCGCTGCATAAATCCGTGCGCGGCTCAAACCCGGATGCTGCGCTGTACTGGCTGGTGCGCATGCTCGATGGCGGCACTGATCCGCGCTATCTTGCGCGACGCTTGATTCGTATGGCCACCGAAGATATTGGTTTGGCAGATCCGCGTGCGCTGCGCCTCGCGTTGGATGCAGCCGAGACCTACGAGCGGCTAGGCTCGCCCGAGGGTGAACTCGCGTTAGCCGAGGCTACGGTGTATCTGGCCTGTGCCGCTAAATCTAATGCGGTTTACAACGCCTACAACCAGGTACGGGCGTTCGTCGCGAAAGATCAAAGTCGTCCAGTGCCCGAACATCTGCGTAATGCGCCCACTCAACTGATGAAGCAGCTCGGCTACGGCAAGTTATATCGCTACGCGCACGATGAACCCGAGGCCTATGCGGCGGGCGAAAGCTACCTGCCCCAAGGCTTGAGTGATCCTGGCTGGTATCAGCCCACGTCACGCGGGCTGGAGGGCAAGATTGCCGAGAAGTTGGCATATCTCAGGCAGCTGGATGCAGAGGCGAGGCGAAAAGATTCGAAGGGTTAAAGCATCAAATCTTCAGCGCCGTATCGACTACCCATGCGCTAATTCCGAATGCAGTTTAAAACCCAGTGCTCTGATTACTTTCATTATCGTCGCAAATTCCGGATTGCCTTCAGGGGACAGTGCTTTGTAAAGACTTTCTCTTGCCATTCCGGTTTCGCGAGCAACCAAGCTCATTCCTCTAGCCCTTGCGATATCGCCAAGCGCCGCACGAATCAGGCTGCCATCGCCGGGATCATCGTCTAGGCACGCCTCGAAATACAGAGCAATATCCTCCTCGCTCTTGAGTTCATGTACCGCGTCCCATTTTGTGAATCGTTCTTTCATGTCTCGGTTCTCCACGATTCTGCTAGTTTTATTGCGCGGTCGATGTCTGCGGTCTGAGTGGTCTTGTCGCCACCTGCCAACAACAGAATCAATGAATCACCTCGCAAAGTGAAATAAACACGATATCCCGGACCGTGATCGATTCGTAGTTTTCGAATTGATTCACGTAGGTACTTGCTATCCCCAAAATAACCGTTCGATAAACGCTTAATTCGTGCAGTTATCCTGGCAACTGCGACCCGGTCCTTCAGCTT
>JBJTXC010000211.1:0-11157 GCA_046082065.1 Burkholderiaceae bacterium | reverse complement strand
ATGGTCGCCTTTGGCCGCAGTTTTGCTGGCAGCCGTCTTTGCTGGCGCCTTGACGGGCGCACCTTTCGCCGGCGCAGCGCGTTTCGCGGCGGCGCTGACCTTGGCGCAGGTCTTCTTGCTATTCACTGCAGGTTTTTTCTCGGCCGGTTTCGATGAGACGGCGGCCTTGGTGTTCGCCTTTGCTTTACTTGCGGCGGTAGGCGCGGTCGCTTTGACCGGCTTTTTGGCAACTGGCTTGGCCGCAGCGCTTGATTTTGCGCCGGACTTAGCCACCGCTTTGCTCGCAGGCTTCTTGGCTGCGGCCGCTTTTGGCTTGACTACAACGGATTTTTTGGCAGGACTCTTGGCCGCTGCCTTGACCGGCTTGGCCGGCTTTTTGTTGGCCGCCGAAGCGGCACGAGTGCTTGCAACCTTGGCTTTGTCTTTGGTTGCTGAATTTTTCACGGTTTTTTTGCTTGTCGCCATGGATCGATCCACCCTTGGGAGTTAGTCGATGCTGCAATGGGAACCGGGGGGTTGGCCGCGCTGGTGTCCAGCATTCAGGCAGTGGGCCGCATTTTGCGCCGCTGATTCTGCCGCTCTCGGTAGCCGCCCGCCCGGCGGGATTTATTCGTTAAAACTTTGTGTGTTGCTTTCTGTGCGAAACAGAATGAAAAGCCTTCAATAATAGCATACCGGGCACTCATTTCTGGCCCGGTTTCGCCGTAATTTCAGGTGGCGACGAGGGGAAATCAGACAAAAGTCAGGGATTTTTGGCGGCGTTGGCCGCATCCGCCTCAGCCATCACGCGCAACTGTTCCAAGGTGGCAGAAATTTCCCGATAGCGTGATCGATCATGCTCATCTGACAAGCCCTGCGACACGAGTCGATCCTGCTCTGCGCGAAGTGTGCGGATCGCGCTTTGTCTGACAGCGCCGGCCAATTCAATCCGTGCCGGCTCAAGCTCAGGCAGCGGCTCGGCCAGCACTTCACTGATTAAGGCATCCAACTCGTCGCTGGTGCCGCGCAATTGCTCGGCCAACACAGCGAAACCAGCATCGCCCGACACCAGCCGAGCGGTATCCACGACACGCTGCAACATCTCGCCCTGATCAGGTGCGTTCTGAGACAAGATATGCATGGCGTCTTGGTCCAGATCGTGCGCGAGTTCGGGATGAGCGAGCAGCATGCGTAGCACCTTGCGTTCAAGCTCGACCGGCGGTTTGCGGCGAACAGCGCGCGGTGCGGATTTCAAAAATTTATTGCGCGCGGGCGTACTCAAATCGAACAGGGTCTCAAGTTCCGGTACCGTACTGTCCGTGATTTGCGCTAATTGACGCAGCACCTGCAAGCGTAGCGCCGACGCTGGCATAGCTTGCAGCAAAGGCTTGGCGTCAAACTGAGCACGCGCGCGCCCTTCGGCAGTCAATAAATCTTGCTCTTCGGTGACGATCGCCATCAAAAATTGCGACAGCGGGGTGGCCTCGCGAATCAATTGCTCAAATGCCTCGGTCCCGTGTGCGCGGATGTAACTATCGGGATCATGCTCGATCGGCAAAAACAGAAACTTCAAGGTGCGGCTGTCAGTCGCATGTGGCAAAGAGGCCTCCAATGCACGACGCGCTGCACGTCGCCCAGCTGCATCACCATCAAAACTGAACACCACTTGATCGGTATGACGCAGCAATTTCTGCACATGAACCCCGGTGCAGGCAGTGCCGAGTGTCGCGACGACTTGGGCGACGCCAAACTGCGCGAGCGCCACCACATCCATGTAGCCCTCAGTCACGAGTACATGGCCTTTCTCTCGAATCGCTTGCCTTGCTTCGAACAAACCGTACAGCTCGTTCCCTTTTTGGAACAAGGGTGTTTCCGGCGAGTTGAGATACTTGGGTTCGCCTTGATCAAGTACCCGACCACCAAAGCCGATGACCTGACCTTTCGCATTCCGAATCGGGAACATGACACGGTCGCGAAAACGGTCATAACGCTTGCGCGTACCGTCCTCGTCATTGCTCTTGTCGATCACCATGCCAGCCTCAACCAACACGGGGTCTTCGTAATCCGGAAAGATCTGTCTTAAGCTGTCCCACGCGTCGGGTGCATAGCCCATCCAAAATTTCGCGGCAATCTCGCCGGTGAGTCCGCGTCGCTTCAAATAATCGATGGCATTTGGCGCAGCTCGCAGTTGCTGTCGATAGTAGTCGCAAGCACGACTCATCACCTCGGATAGCGCCAAACTTTTCGCTTGCAATGCCGCGCGCTGCGCCGGTGGCAACCGGTCTTCCTGCTCGTGTACCGTCATGCCGACGCTCTGCGCGAGATCTTTGACTGCTTCGATGAAGCTCATGCCCGAGAACTCCATCATGAAACCAATCGCGCTGCCATTGGCCCCGCACCCGAAGCAGTGAAAGAACTGTTTGGTGGGACTCACTGTGAACGATGGCGATTTTTCGTTATGGAACGGACACAGCCCAAGGTAGTTGGCACCACCTTTTTTTAATTGTACGTAGCGACCCACCACCTCGACGATGTCGACACGGTTGAGCAGATCCTGCAAAAAGCTCTGCGGTATCACGATCGTTGGGTGGTCGGCAGCATCGAATGCAGATTACTTGGCGAGCGCTGCCTTCACCAAGCCGGACACGGCGGTCATATCAGCGCGCCCCGCCAATTTCGGCTTCAGAATAGCCATCACCTTGCCCATATCTTGCGGGCCACTGGCACCCGACTGCGCCACGGCCGCTGCTACTTCGGCCTGCACCTCGGTATCGGACATTTGTGCAGGCATGTAGGCCGCCAACACCACGATCTCGGCTTTCTCTTTGTCAGCCAGATCCTGTCGTCCACCTGCCTCGAATTGGGTAATGGAATCTTTACGCTGCTTGATCATTTTCTCGATCACCGACAGCACCTGATCATCGCCAAGCTCGATGCGCTCATCGACCTCGCGTTGTTTGATCGCGGCGTTAATCAAGCGAATGGTCGCGAGCTTCTCGCTCTCCTTGGCTCGCATCGCCGCTTTCATGTCTTCAGACAGTTTTTCCTTGAGGGTCATGACAACTCCAGAACGGGCTGAACAGCACAGTTTAAAAACCAACTGGGCTGCCAGCAATCAATGAATCGGGTTAAACAATAAGAAAAACCCGCCGCGGAGTCACTCCGTAGCGGGTTTTCACGAAGGGTTGACTCGCCATGCGGCGAGCCTGAGATTAGTAGAGCTTCTTCGGCAGCAGTTGGCTGCGAATGCGCTTATAGTGGCGCTTGACTGCTGCGGCCTTTTTACGCTTGCGCTCGGAGGTTGGTTTCTCGTAGAACTCGCGCGCGCGAAGTTCGGTCAGCAAACCAGTCTTTTCAATGCTGCGCTTGAAGCGACGCAGCGCAACCTCGAAGGGCTCGTTTTCTTTAACGCGAATAGTGGTCATGAAAAATAAATAGTGTTTGGACAACGCTGAGCCCAAGAGTATAGCAGTGAACTCAGCCCAGCGGAAGGTTTGCCAGCAGGCGGGTCAACGATACCCGGGCGCCGATCAGCAGGGTTGATGTCAAACCGACAATCCGGCGGCAACGCCCGACGCCCACGCCCACTGAAAGTTGTAGCCGCCCAGCCAGCCGGTGACATCAACCGCTTCGCCAATGAAATACAGCCCGGGCACTGACTGCACCATCATGCTCTGCTGCGATAAGGCTCGGGTATCGACCCCGCCCAAGGTCACTTCTGCCTTGCGGTAGCCTTCAGAGCCGTGCGGGGTGATTTGCCAGCGGTTAAGGCTGTCGCCCAGCCGCCTGAGTTGTTGGTCCGACAACTCGGGCACCCGGGCAGCGGGGTCGAAGGCATTCGCGACGAGCCAGGCGTCTGCCAGCCGGCTGGGCAGATACTGCGCCAACCAGTTAACCAACGCCTTGCGGATACCCGATTTCTGTTCGACCAGCACGCGCGCTACGTCCAGTTCGGGCAGCAGATTCAAGCTCAGCATGGCGCCCTCGCGCCAGTAGCTGGAAATTTGCAGCACTGCCGGACCAGACAAGCCACGGTGGGTAAATAACAAATCCTCGCGAAAACGACCTTTGGCCTTGCGCTCCCCGGTTTCAATGTCGACCTCCAGCGAGATCCCGGCCATGGGCACATACGGTGCCCAAGCAGCCGCATCGAAAGTCAACGGCACCAGCCCGGGCCGCGGCGCGACCAGCGGCACGTCGAACTGCTTGGCTAAACGGTAGGCAAAATCAGTCGCGCCAATCTTTGGTATCGACAACCCGCCGGTCGCAATCACCAACTGATCAACACGCAATTCACCGGCGCCCGTTTCAAGACAAAAACCCGGGCCCTGTCGCGACACGCGCTCAACGCTGACCGGGCGACGCCATTGCACACCACCCGATTCACACTCCATCTTCAACAGCTCGATGATGTCTTCGGATGAACGATCACAAAATAACTGTCCCTTGTGCTTCTCATGAAACGGGATTCGATAGTGTTTAACAAGTGCGATGAAATCTTGCGGCGTGTAACGCGCCAGCGCACTACGGCAAAAATGCGAGTTACTCGACAGGTAGTGCTGCCAATTGGCATCGATGTTGGTGAAATTGCAGCGACCCCCGCCCGAGATTCTGATTTTCTCTGCCAGCTTCGGCGCATGGTCGATCAACACCACCCGACGACTGCGCTGTCCCGCCACCGCAGCACACATCATGCCGGCAGCACCGGCACCAATCACCGCAACGTCAAATGCCTCACTCATGCACGCAACTGTTTCGCCACGCGCAGACAGTGCTCGACCTGAACTGAAATCGGTGTCGGTATCGGTTGGCGACCCGCCAGCGCTTGCTCAATCCACCTCGCCGTGGTGGGCGCATCACTCGCTGCAGGTAATGCAGGTAACTCGTCATTGGGTGGCTGACGCTCGATTAACTCGATGGCCTGACCTTGATGAAACCAGGTGACTGCATTTGCCCGTCTCGGGTGCGCCACCGTCTCGCCCTCGGTGCCCCGCATCAGAAACACATCGCCCTGAGTGGGGTCTGCCATCGTCAGAAAATAAGTCGACAGCATCGGCAAATATTCGGGATGAGTGTAGGAAACCAATCGCAATGCGGGTTGCTGGAACGGCTGCAGCAGCTTGACCAAGGTGTGGGTCGAATTACGCAAGCCGAGTATGCGGCGTAGTTGCAGTAACGAATAAATGTTTGGCGCCAGCACACTGATCGGCATGAATGCTGGCAAAGATTTTTCGCAGGCCGCAGCCAGTGCCGCGCAATCGCTGGCCGCGACGATACCTAATTCATTAAAAATTTCTGCGCTGGTGACCCGACTCGGGTCTTCTGTCATGCCATGTACCAGCACGGGCACACCCTCACGCGCCAACAACAACGCCAGCAAAGGCGTCAAGTTCGGTAGTTGTCGCGAACCGTTATAGCTCGGGATCAGTACCGGCGCGAACTCAGCTTCTGGTGCCGCAAGTAGTTCGAAGCTCGCTCGAGCAGCTTCCATAAAACCTGCGATCTCGGCTGCGGACTCACCCTTGATTCGCATACCGATCAACAAGGCACCTAATTCAAGATCGGATACGCGACCCGCCAATATCGCGGCGTAAACGGCTTGCGCATCGGCTTGCGACATATCGCGCGCACCTTTCTTGCCTCGACCGATTTCTCGGATCAATGGTGCTGCATGAAACGGCGATTTGGCGTCTGACATGCCGCTAGCTTACACGTTGGTTTGATACGCCGGATTTATACGCCGTATCTTCTACTACAATTCGGACAGTTATCCACCCGCACTCAAGGTGCTCACGTGTTGCTTTCTCCATGATCGTTCTCGGCGTTGAATCATCGTGCGATGAGACCGGGCTGGCGCTCTATGACACCGAGCGCGGTCTAGTCGCGCATGCATTGCACTCGCAAGTAGCGATGCATGAAGCCTATGGCGGTGTCGTGCCGGAACTTGCATCGCGCGATCATGTAAGGCGGGCCATACCGCTACTCGAGCAGATTCTCAAGCAAAGCGAATTGCCGTTAGCATCGATTGATGCGATTGGCTACACCCAGGGGCCGGGCTTGGCTGGTGCGCTGCTGGTCGGCGCGGCCATTGCCAATTCACTGGGTTTAGCGCTGAACAAACCTGTCATCGGGATTCACCATCTGGAAGGGCATTTACTTTCGCCGCTATTGTCTGATCGGCCTCCCGCATTTCCCTTCGTTGCCCTGCTGGTATCCGGCGGCCATACACAACTGATGCAAGTAGAAAATGTGGGGCAGTACACCTTACTCGGTGAAACGCTGGATGATGCAGCCGGTGAGGCGTTTGATAAATCTGCCAAGCTACTCGGGCTGGGCTATCCGGGTGGGCCCGCGATTTCGCGTCTGGCGGAGTTCGGTGATCCTGCCTTGCATACCCTGCCTCGCCCGATGCTGCATTCGAAAAATCTTGACTTCAGCTTTTCCGGCTTAAAGACTGCCGTGCTCACGCTGGTAAAAAAACAAAGCACTAATCTGTGCGAGCAGGACAAAGCCCATATCGCGCGCGCCTTCGTCGACGCGATGGTGGATGTCTTGACCGCAAAATGCCTTGCCGCACTCAAGCAGACCGGACTCAAGCGCTTGGTCATTGCCGGCGGCGTCGGCGCCAACCAGCAACTTCGTCATGCGCTGAACGCACTTGCGGAGCGTAAGCGGTTTGAGGTGTTTTATCCGGAGTTAGCGCTTTGCACGGACAACGGCGCGATGATCGCGTTCGCTGCTACACAGCGCTTGAAGAATCAGTTACCCCTGAACAGTTCGGACTACAGCTTCAATGTACGGCCACGTTGGCCATTGGATGCGATTGATACCAGTAGAAAATGACCTAGCGAGACTTCCCACCAATTTTGCTTTCTCTACCGGCGATCAGATTGCCGATATTTTGCCGATGCCGCCACATCAATAGTGCACTCATCACCAGCACGGCAAATCCGATCGGGTTCAATCCGAACAGTAGCGTGTAGTAAAACGGTGCAAACAGTGCTGAAATCAATGCGGCCAACGACGAGTACCGAAACGCATAGGCAATCACGATCCATGTGAGCAAAGTCGCGCCGCCGAGGATGGGGTTCAGCCCCAATAAAACGCCGAGCGCTGTGGCCACGCCTTTACCACCCTTAAAACGAAAAAACAGTGGCCATAAGTGGCCAGCAAACACCGCAAGGGAGATGAGTGCCACACCCGCATCGCCCAATCCAAGCGGCTCACTCAAGTACACAGCCAGCGCGACCGGCACCACGCCCTTGACGCAATCACCGAGCAAAGTGAGCGCGGCAGCCATCTTGTTGCCTGTTCTAAGCACATTGGTCGCACCCGGGTTACCTGAACCAAAGGTACGTGGATCAGCCAAACGAAATAATTTGCTCACAACAATTGCAAATGACACCGAGCCGAGCAAATAAGCGGCAGCGGTAAACCCCAACAAATAAATCAAGCTCATTGCTTATGTCTCCAATACATTGTGGGCGTCATCCTCTGGGGTGATGCATTTCGTGAATCTTCTTCAGACGTTCGCGCGCAACATGCGTATAAATTTGTGTGGTTGATATGTCTGCGTGGCCAAGCAGTAGCTGAACAACTCGCAAGTCTGCACCATGATTCAACAAATGCGTCGCAAAAGCGTGCCGTAGCGTGTGCGGTGATAAAGGCGCATTGATGCTCGCGTGCTGCGCATATTTTTTTATGAGTGTCCAAAACATTTGTCGGGTCATCGGCCCACCCAGTCCGGTAACAAACAAAGCATCGCTAATTTTGCTGCCCAAAATCTTGCCGCGAGCATCAGCTAAATAGCGCTCTATCCACGTACGCGCCTCTTCCCCAAAAGGTACCAGACGCGTCTTGCTGCCTTTGCCGGTCACTCGCAGCACACCCTCATTCATACCAAGCTCGATCGTTTTTAACATCACCAACTCCGATACGCGCAAGCCGCTGGCATACATCAGTTCCAGCATGGTTCGGTCGCGCAAACCTAGCGGTGTTGCAACATCAGGCGCCGCCAATAAAGACTCAACGTTTTGCTCGGATAGTGTTTTAGGGAAGCGTGGCGCCTGTTTGGCAGAGCGCAGCTTTAAACATGGATCGGCATTCACACGATGCTGCCTGAGCGCATGCTGGTAGAACCGCTTGAGCACCGTCAGCCGTCGATTGGCTGTGCTGGCCTTTGTGTCTGCATGCCGAAACGCAAAATAAGCGCTCAGATCAATGTCGACTGCCTCGTATAAATTTTTCTGTCGCTGTGCCAGCCAAGCTGCAAACAACAACAGATCACGCTTGTAGGCATCGAGTGTATTTTTTGAAAGACCGTCTTCCAGCCACAAGGCGTCACAGAATTCGTCGATCACGGCTTGACCCGGAGAATCCGGCGGCGGCGTGGCCATCAGCAATACCCCGGCACACGTTCGTGACGCAGTAACCAACGCTTGACCTGTTGATGAAAGCCGCCGTCATGCCGAGCAAAACCACCAATGCTGTTGGCTGCGGTAACCCGGTGACAGGGAATGATCAAGGGATACCAATTCGCGCCGCAGGCCTGCCCGACCGCGCGCGGCGCTGATCCGATACGACGCGCGATCTGCGCATAGCTCAGCACCTCGCCGCGTGGAATCATATTAATTAGCGCCCACACCTTACGCTGATGCGCGGTACCCACCTCGGGTACGGATAAAGTAAATGTAAAGTCCGGGTGCTTGAAGTAGGCCTTCAATTGCGCTGCGACTTCGCGACTCAATGCATCATTGGGTGCGCGGAGTGCATAGGTCGGTGGCAAGTAGACCAGTTCACGGAGCTGATGATCTTCAATCCGGATACCCATACGCCCGAAGGGTGCAGCAACCACGGCAGAGAAGAGACTATCGTTCATCTTGGTCACCAGATTATGTTCACCGTATGAGTCAGATCAGGCTAATCAGCCGCATGCCGATTCAATGCCCACAGTACATGTTCTCGAACCAAATCCGAGGCATGATCCAGGCGCGTGCGCAAGGCATCAACAATCGACGCATCCCCGCGCTTGTAGTCTGCCGCATTACCCAACGCGACCGCAATATTACGCAACCACCGAATATGTCCGATGCGGCGGATCGGGTTGCCCGCCAAGCGCTGATTAAATCCCGGTTCAGTCCACTGAAATAATTCGATCAGGGTTGCATGATCCAGGCCCTCGCGCACATCAAAATCGGGCAAGGGACTACGCTGCGCAAATTTATTCCACGGGCAGACCAACTGACAATCGTCGCAACCATAAATCCGGTTTCCCATCAACGGTCGCAACTCAACCGGGATACTCTCTTTTAATTCTATCGTCAGATAAGAAATGCATCGGCGCGCATCGAGCCGGTATGGACCAACAATCGCCTGGGTCGGGCAGATATCGATACATGCCGCACAGTCACCACAATGTGCGGATAGCGTTTGATCGACGGGTAGCGGCAGATCGGTATAAATCTCGCCCAGAAAAAACATCGACCCTGATTCCCGATTGAGCAGCAGCGTATGCTTGCCACGCCAACCCAAACCCGCCTTTTGCGCGAGCTCGACTTCCATCACTGGCGCTGAATCAGCAAATACCCGGTAACCCATCGGACCCACAGTCTCGACGATTTGCGCTGCCAGTTGCTGCAAGCGTGAGCGCAGCACCTTGTGATAATCACGTCCGCGCGCGTACACCGAAATGACGGCTGCGTTCGGATCATTGAGGCGACCATGCTCATGCAATCGCCAGTCTTCACTGCGCTGGCGCGGCAAATAATCCATGCGCGCACTGATGACGCGCACGGTGCCGGGTACCAGTTGTTCGGGATGGGTACGCATGCTGCCATGCGCCGCCATAAAGGCCATCTGACCGTGAAACCCATCTGCAAGCCACTGCTGAAGGTGACCACTCGCCGCACTTAAATCAATATCGGTCACCCTCACCTCGGCAAAGCCAAGCGCCCTGCCCCAATCTTTGATCGAGCGGGCCCATGCGGCGAGCTGTTCAGGTGTGTGGGACATGGCGACGGGTATCATTGGCGGGCACTATCAGTGCGTGTCAGCATTCTAATTTATGCACAAAACAACCTGGTTTCTGAAAGACGAGTCTGCAACGGCCCGGTTGGGTGCCGCGATATATCGCATTCTGCAACCCGGTTTAAAGATTTATCTGCACGGCGAGCTTGGTGCAGGCAAGACATTTCTCACCCGCGAGATCTTGCGCGCCAGCGGCTACAGCGGCCGGGTCAAGAGCCCGACCTACAATTTGTTGGAACTCTATGAGATTTCAATTGGCGGGCGCTTGGTGGGATTACTGCATTTTGATCTCTACCGCATGCACCAACCGGAAGAATTTATTGAAGCAGGATTTCTTGAATATTTCAGTAGCGATCAAATCTGTTTGGTCGAATGGCCCGAGCAAGCTGGTGATCTGATTCCAGCGCCGGATATTGATATTTTTCTCTCTGCAGAGGGTGCGGGGCGTACGGTAGAATTCAAAACAAATTCTGATCTGGGCACCGCATGTCTGGAAAATCTGTCGTCAAGCCCGAATCTTTAAAACCCAGCGCACGTCGTGTCGTGTTGAAATCGGGCGCGACGCTGTTGCTGTCACTGATCCCTGTACGTTTTGCCAACGCCGCGCAAATTGCTGCAGTTCGGGTTTGGCCTGCGAACGACTACACACGCGTTACGCTGGAAACCGATAGCAAGCTGAAGTCCTCGCATTTTCTGGTGAGCGATCCAAACCGGCTGGTGGTTGAAATCGAAGGCGTCGAGCTGGATGCAAAATTAAAAAGCCTGGTCGCCAAGATACAACCGAATGACCCATATATTGCGCAGGTGCGGCTCGGGCAAAACCGACCTGGCGTGGTGCGTATGGTGTTCGATCTCAAGGCCGAAATTCAACCGCAGGTATTCACCTTGTCGCCGGTTGGCGAGTATCGCCACCGGCTTGTGTTTGATTTGTACCCTGCGCATCCCGTCGATCTGATCGCCGAGCTTCTGAAACGGCCTCGCCCTGCGCCTTTAACCGAGGTGCCGGGTGCTGATTCGACAGCAAATCCACCATTGGCGAAATCCGAGAGCCCCGCCGAGGAGCCTTTGGCCATGACCCGCATGGTCACCATCGCACTCGACCCGGGTCATGGTGGCGAAGATCCTGGCGCGGTAGGACGCGGTGGCCACTTT
>JBJTXC010000210.1:0-12333 GCA_046082065.1 Burkholderiaceae bacterium | reverse complement strand
CACGGCGCAAGCGCTGCTGGCAGTAATGACTCCGAAGCCACCCAAGCCCGCGACCTTGCATGCATTGATCTGCTGCGGCCTGGCCATGCTGTCGGATGAGCGCCCGGCTTATGCCGCCCACACGCTGGTTGATCAGGCGGTTCAGGCATGTGCTGAAGATGCCGAGATACGCCGCGCAAAAGGTCTGGTGAATGCGGTGCTGCGGCGTTTTTTGCGGGAGCGAGATGCGCTGCTGGAGACCGTGCTGCGCGACGAAGTGGCGAGGCTGAACTATCCACGCTGGTGGATAGACCAAACGCGACGCGCTTGGCCTCAGCAAGCCGAAGCGATGCTGGCTGCGGGTAATCGCGAACCACCGCTGACGCTGCGCGTAAATTTACGCAAGACCAGCGTGGCGGTCTACCTCGACGAACTGACTCAACGCGGTATCTCTGCCGAGCGCGTCGGCGATGTCGCCGTGAGGCTGCAGCGCCCGCTGCCGGTGGCGCAGATTCCCGGATTCGCTGATGGACTGGTCTCGGTGCAGGATGCCGCGGCACAGCTTGCCGCGCCTTTATTGCAAATCACCGACGGTATGCGTGTGCTGGATGCGTGCGCCGCGCCCGGCGGCAAAACCGGTCATATGTTGGAATTGGCTAGCTGCGATATGGTCGCGCTCGACCATGATGCGCAACGTCTGAAACGTGTAGCTGACAACCTGCAGCGCTTGTCACTGCAAGCCGAGCTTGTCGTCGGTGACGCACGCGCACGCGACTGGTGGAACGGTACAAGCTTCGACCGCATTTTGGCGGATTTACCTTGCACGGCGTCGGGCATCGTGCGTCGTCACCCGGACATTCGCTGGCTTAGGCGTCCGCAAGACAGCGAGCAGCTGGCCAAACGCTCGGCCGAGATACTCGACAATTTATGGGGCGTGCTGAAACCGGGTGGCTTGCTGCTGATCGTGACCTGTTCGATCTGGCCGGAGGAATCGGAGTTGCAAGCTGCCGCTTTTGCAAGCCGGCAGCAAGCCGAGCGGCTCGACGCGCCCGGGCAGTTGCTGCCGCACGCGTCGGGTGATGCCGATCACGACGGCTTGTTTTACGCGCTACTGCGAAAACCGGTGCTTTGATACTATCGCTCAAATTTTCCTCGGGGCATCAGCCCGTTCTTGAGCGTGATCCAACGATTTTTTCTGCTGTTCTGGCTGTTTGCGCTGCCAGCCTCGCTACCGCTGCCTGCGCACGCGGCTGAAGGCATTGAATTTGTCGAGGCGACGCTCGAGCCAGGCGACGAGGGTTACCGGCTCTCCTCGCGCTTCTCGGTCGAACTGCCGCGCGCAGTCGAGGACGCCTTGACACGTGGTGTACCACTGTATTTCACCCTGCAGGCCGAGATCACGCGCTATCGCTGGTATTGGTTCGATGAAGTCTCTGTCAAGGCCAAGCGCAAGATACGGCTTTCATACAATGTGTTGACACAGCAGTACCGCGCCTCGATTGATGGCAGCTTGCATCAGAATTTCGCCAATCTGGACGATATGCTCTCGCTGCTGCGCAGGCCAGGCCGTTGGCTGATTGCCGATCCAGGTGCGCTGAATCGCGGCGGAAACTACACCGTGGCGATTCAGCTCGCGCTGGATGTGTCGGAATTGCCGAAGCCGATTCAAGTGAGCGCCATGAGTAGCGATGAGTGGCGCTTGTCGTCTGGTTGGAATAAGTTCAGCTACCGATCCGAGGCGAAATGAGACGCGCGCTGCGGTATCTGCTGATGGTGTCGGCGACTACCGTCGGTGTGCTGCTGTTCCTGCTTGCGGTCGCCAGCGGCGACACCCAACTATTTGACTCGTATTACTCGTGGGTGCTGGGCGCAAATATTGTGGTCGGCGTCGGCTTGCTGGCGGTGGTGTTATTTCTGCTGATGCGTTTGTACAGCCGTTACCGGCGCGGGCGATTCGGGTCACGGTTGATGGCACGCATGGTGCTGATGTTTGCCATGATGGGCATCGTGCCTGGTATCGTGATTTACCTGGTCTCGGTGCAGTTTGTTTCGCGCTCAATTGAGTCGTGGTTCAACGTGAGAGTGGAGAGTGCGCTCGAATCAGGCTTGAATTTGGGTCGTGCGGCACTTGAATCATCGCTGCGTGATTTGCGCCTGAAAGCTGCGGGTATATCGGAAGAGCTGGCTGATTTATCCGATAGCCTGATCGCTGCGAGGCTACCAAAAATCATCGAGCGCAATCAATTGCAGGAAGCCATCGTGGTGAACGCTAGCGGCAAGCTGGTAGCGAGTACCAATACCAAACTGACCCGTTTACTGCCCGAACTACCGACGCCGTCGATGCTGGCGCGCGCGCACTCATCGGAAGGTTTCGGTGTCATCGATGGCATCCCCGATGCAGACAGAGATGGCCGTAGCGCTGAGCAGATCCGATTACGCGTCATCGTGCCGATACGCGGCGATGGTTCGTTATTCAAGTTGCGCGGCGATGCGCGCTATCTGTTACTGGTACAACCGGCGCCCGAGAAGCTGTTTACCAATGCAGAGGCGTTGCGGGTCGCGTACAGCGAATATCAAGAACGATCGCTGGCACGCACAGGCCTCAGAAAATTTTTTCTGGTGACACTGACACTCGTGTTGCTGCTGGCGGTATTCGCAGCGATGGTGAGCGCCTTTTTATTGGCGAGTGATTTTGCGCAGCCGCTGTTGCTATTGGCCGAAGGTACACAAGCTGTGGCCGAGGGTAATTTATCGCCTCGACCCATTGTTGCAACGCCTGATGAGCTCGGCACGCTGACCCAGTCATTCAACATGATGACGATGCAATTATCGGATGCACGCGAGGCGGTTGAACGCAATCGCCGCGCGCTGGAAGATGCCAAAGCTTACCTGGAGTCGGTGCTGGCCAATATGTCGGCTGGTGTGATGGTGTTCGACGAGCATTGGCAATTGGTGACATTCAATTCGTCTGCAGAGCGTATTTTGCGCTTGGAGCTCAAGCCACTGCTCGGGCAGGCGATGTCATCGATCGGATCACTTGCAGCATTGCGCGAACCGGTGATGCGCTCATTCAGTCGACTGAATGCGCAGGCGGCAGCGGATGGCATGACGGCAGAGGCCATGACCGCAGATGCTCAGCACTGGCAGCAACAGATTCAAATCCCGCAACAGGGCAGTAAAGATATGGATGACAGCGCCCTCACGTTGCTGGCGCGTGGCTCGCACTTACCGGTGGGCGCGGGGCGTGGTTACATCATTGTGTTTGATGACATCACCGACGTGATCTCGGGTCAGCGTTCCATCGCCTGGGCCGAAGTTGCACGGCGGCTGGCGCACGAAATCAAAAATCCGCTGACCCCGATACAGCTCTCCGCCGAGCGACTGCAAATGAAGCTGCAACCCAAGCTGGCGGGCGACGATGTTGCGTTACTCGAGCGTGGCACCCACACCATCGTGAACCAAGTAGTGGCCATGCAGCAAATGGTCGATAACTTCCGTGACTACGCCAAAACGCCACCACCCTTACTGCAGCCACTAGACCTGAATGGATTGATCTCGGAAATTCTCGAGTTGTATTCCGGGATGGAGATTTCGGACGCGATAAGCACGAAACTGCAGCAAAATCTTCCAATCATCCTCGGTGATGCAACTCAAATGCGACAGGTAGTACACAACCTCCTGCAAAACGCGCAAGACGCCGTTGCAGATATCCGGCGTTTGGGGCGCAGTCCCGACATCAGTATCGTCACCGAAGCCTTCGACTACCCGGATGCCGATGGTCAGCACCGGACGGCGGTTCGTCTGACTGTGACTGACAATGGACCAGGCTTCGATCCCGCGCTCATCAAACGCGCCTTTGAACCCTACGTCACCTCCAAACCCAAGGGGACCGGGCTTGGCTTACCGGTGGTGAAAAAAATCATCGAAGAGCACGGCGGGCGCATCGAAGTGCAGAACCGGAAGGATGGCCCTGGGGCCAAAGTCTTGATTTTATTAATGAAACTTGCAAAATATTCAGTTTGACAACTTTAATTGCAAAAAATACAATCCTGCATTATGGCAATGTTGTGATGAGTTAAAGGGGCACCCCCATGGCAAACATTCTGGTGGTTGACGATGAAATGGGCATCCGTGAGCTCTTGTCCGAGATTCTGGGCGACGAGGGCCACGTCGTCACAACAGCCGAGGACGCCAACGCCGCCCGTGAATTACGGCTGGCCAGTACGCCTGACCTGGTGCTGCTGGATATCTGGATGCCGGACACCGATGGCGTGACCCTGCTGAAGGAATGGCAACGCGATGGGTTGCTGACCATGCCCGTAATCATGATGTCTGGCCACGCGACGATTGATACGGCGGTTGAAGCCACGCGCATCGGCGCAATGAATTTTCTGGAAAAACCCATCTCGCTGCAAAAATTGCTGCGCACCGTGCAGCAAGGCCTGAGCCGTGGCCAAGAGCATGCGCGTGGCACGCTGTTGGGCGGCACACAGCGCACGTTGGTGAACTCGGACAAATTGTCTCTCGCGCCGCAGCTGCAACAAATTGGTCATGGTCACATCAATGGTATGCACGCAGGCAGCTACCCGCCCACCGAAAGTGAGTTTCGGGTCTCGTTCGAGTTACCGCTGCGCGAGGCGCGCGACGCCTTCGAGCGCGCTTACTTCGAACATCACCTTGCACGCGAAGGTGGCAGCATGACGCGGGTAGCGGAGCGTACGGGTCTGGAACGCACCCACTTGTATCGCAAGCTGAAACAACTTGGCGTCGACACCAGCAAGGGCCAAGCCAAGAAAGCAGGATGACGCTGGTCTCGCTGGTCACAGGCGGCAGCAGCGCTGATCGTGAGCGGGCGATCGCGACAGCGGCACCAACCAACGAAACTTGCGCTGCCATCATCGAAGGCCTGCCAAGCGGCGACAGCGTTCTGAATGCGCTCGCATCACAACGGCCTGAATCAATGCAGGTCGTTCGCGTTGCACCTGGCTGCCCCTGCTGCAGTGGCAATCTGACCGTGCGAGTGACGCTCAACCGGCTGCTGCGACGAGCACCCAGCCGTCTTTACCTGAGCTTGTCGAGTAGCGCCCATCGCGATCAAATTTTGGCATTTCTGCAAGAGCCGCAATATCACGAGCGGCTGACGATCGGCGCAGACATAGGCTGCGGCTAGCGGCGCTATTGAAAACTCGGGAAACAGCGCCAACTAAGGACGGCGATATCGCGGTATCCACCGGAGCCCAATATGAATCTGATCTACAACAGCGAGCATTTCTCAGTGGTGGAGTTTCGAGCCGAAGCCGGGCTTGAAGCCATGCGATTCGGCGCGTATGAAATTTTTGACAAGCCATCGCGGCGTGAAATTTTTCTTGCGGGCGAGTTGGCCGAAAGCTTTCGTCAGCACGTCAAAGAGTTAAGCGCCCGGCGACCTACCGAAGAAGAAATCGATGAGTTCCTCGATAGCTATACACCACTGATGGCACAGCCAGTGGTGCTCCAGTAAGTTCATGGCGCTGAACCCGTAGGTCATTGTTTGCCTCCTCTTTCTTCTTTCGTGCCCGCTTCGGCGGGCATATTTGTTTTTGATACAGCCTGAAGTTTTTGATGCAGTCTGAGTCCCGCGCAATTAGCAGCAACCAAAGCGAACCTCACCCGCGCTTGGCAGACATTGTGGCGCGGCATGCGCGCTGCGACTATCTCAAACCCCTGTCGCCATATGGCGATCGGCCCTTTGAACAAGCAATGACAGCTTGGCAATTGCACGGCGGGGCGCTGATGATTGACGCAGGCTGCGGGGTTGGCTTGTCAACCAGGCGGCTTGCTCAACAATCACCCGATGCGTTCGTTATCGGTGTTGACCAATCAGCACATCGCCTCGGTCGCCGCAATCGTTGGGACGGGCCGGCGCCTGACAACTTCATTACCGTGCGAGCTGAGTTGGTGGATTTTTGGCAGCGGCTGGCCTTGGCTAATGTTCAGCCGTTCAGGCAGTACTTGCTATACCCAAATCCATGGCCAAAGAAATCACAACTGCAACGGCGCTGGCACGCCCATCCGATCTTTCCGACCTTGCTGCGCTTGGGTGGCTATATCGAGTGCCGCAGCAACTGGAAAATCTACATCGATGAAATGGCGGCAGCATTCACTCAACTGACCGGGCTTGAAGTCAACACCGAGCATTTCTCTCTACCCGCTACCGGTGCGCTGACGCCATTTGAGCAAAAATATGCTGCATCGGGTCATGCGCTATGGCGCTGTTCGCTCGACCTCCCGCGACCCCTTTGAATCCAGTCAGCTGTGATACCGTGACTGGTATTGCACCCAGAGACTGGATCGATCATGTGCCAACTACTTGGCATGAACTGCAACGTACCCACCGACATTGTGTTCAGCTTTACCGGCTTTGCGCATCGCGGCGGCCTGACCGATGAACACAAAGATGGCTGGGGTATTGCCTTCTTCGAAGGCGCTGGGGTGCGCTTGTTCGTGGATCATGAATCTGCTGTGGCTTCGCCGGTCGCCGCCTTGATCAAAACCTATCCGATCAAATCAAAAAACGTCATCGCACATATTCGCAAGGCAACCCAAGGTCATGTCGCGCTGGAAAACTGTCACCCGTTTATCCGTGAGCTTTGGGGTCGCTATTGGGTGTTTGCGCATAACGGTGATTTGAAAGAATTCACGCCGACCCTGGATGGCGCATTTCGACCCGTCGGCAACACGGATAGCGAACTCGCATTTTGCTATTTAATGCAAGAGCTTCGGCGCCAATTTGGCGACACACCGCCGGCGCTTGAAACACTACGCGTTGCTATAGATCAGTTGACCAAACACATCGCGGGCTATGGCGTATTCAACATGATGCTGTCAGATGGCACGGCGCTTTTCGCGCATTGCTCGACTCGGCTGCACTATATCGTTCGGCAGCATCCGTTCACGCAAGCGAAACTATCGGATGAAGATCTGTCGGTGGATTTTTCGGAAGTGACCACGCCGAATGACCGCGTCGCCGTCATCGTCACCGAACCACTCACCACCAACGAAACTTGGCACTCGTTTGAAAGCGGTGAGATGAAGTTATTTATCGATGGTGCGCCAGGATGAGATGACAAAGGAAAACAAGCCAGCGCGCGCTCTTTTAGCGCCACCAACAACGCTAGCAGCGTTATTATCGGGTTTGAAATCAGAGATTAGGCGCGAGCCAGCGTTGCAACATCTCGATCGGCACCTGCCGACGCGCTGCCATATCTTTCAACTGATCTTCACCGATTTTGCCGACAGTGAAATACTTCGACGCCGGATGCGCGAAGTAAAAGCCTGACACCGCAGCGCCGGGGAACATGGCATAGGACTCGGTCAAGCTCATGCCGATGTCTTCAGCCTCAAGAATTCGAAACATGTCAGCTTTGACCGTATGCTCCGGGCAAGCGGGGTAGCCCGGTGCAGGTCGAATCCCGCGATATGTTTCAGCGATCAGTTGCTCATTGCTGAGCTTTTCATCCGCTGCATAGCCCCACAAGTCTTTACGCACGCGCTCATGCAGATACTCTGCAAATGCCTCAGCGAGGCGATCGGCCAAAGCCTTCAACATAATTGATGAGTAATCATCGCCAGCATCTTCAAAGCGCTTCTCGTGTTTTTCAATGCCGATGCCCGCGGTCACAGCGAATAAGCCGATGTAATCAGTGATGCCTGAATCTTTTGGCGCGATGAAATCGGCAAGACACTGGTTCGGTCGCGCCACGCCTTCAATCACCGGCTTTTCATTTTGCTGACGCAAGCCGTAATAAGTCAACGCAACCTCGGTCTTGGTCTCGTCGGTATAGACCTCAATATCATCATCACCCACGCGGTTGGCAGGCAGCAGTGCGACAACGCCATTGGCAGTCAGCCAACGGCCCTCGACGATCTTTCTCAGCATTGCCTGTGCCTCGCCATACACATGACTTGCCGATTCACCGACGATGGGGTCGGTCAAGATGGCCGGAAAGCTGCCAGCCAAATCCCACGTCTGGAAAAAAGGTGCCCAGTCGATGTACTGCGCAAGCAAACCAAGATCGGTATTGCGGAAATGACGTCGGCCAATAAACTTCGGCTTCACTGGCGCAAACTCGCCACTGAACTCGAGTTGCATTTTGTTGCGTCGCGCGCTTTCAATCGAGAGCATCGGCAAGGCTTTTTTACCGGCGTGCTGAACACGAATGCGCTCGTAGTCGGTGGCGATCTCATCAAGGTAGTGATCTCGCGTTTCGTCGGTGAGCAACGACTGCGCTACCGATACCGAACGCGATGCATCTGGCACATAAATCACCGGGCCATCATAGTTAGGCGCGATTTTCACGGCAGTGTGCGCGCGACTGGTGGTGGCGCCGCCAATCAGCAGCGGTATCTTGCGCTCGCGGAACCACGGGTCGCGTTGCATTTCTTTCGCCACATGCGCCATCTCTTCCAGCGACGGTGTGATCAGACCAGATAAACCGATGATGTCAGCGTTTTCTTCTCTGGCCTTGGCCAGAATCTCGGTGCAAGGCACCATCACACCCATATTCACGACTTCGAAGTTATTACACTGCAAAACGACCGTGACTATATTCTTGCCAATATCGTGCACATCACCTTTGACGGTAGCGATCACGATCTTGCCTTTGGCTTTGGCGGCCTGACCCGTGCGGCGCTCTTCTTCTGCTTTTTCTTCTTCGATGAAAGGTACCAGGTGCGCCACAGCTTGCTTCATGACACGCGCCGATTTCACCACCTGAGGTAAAAACATTTTTCCCTGGCCGAACAAATCACCGACGATGTTCATGCCATCCATCAGCGGGCCTTCGATCACATGAATAGGCCGACCCCCTGTCGCCGCCACTTGCTGTCGCGCCTCTTCAGTATCTTCCACAATCCATTGCGTAATGCCGTGAATCAGCGAATGCGCAAGGCGCTTCTCTACCGGCGCATCGCGCCACACCAGGTTTTGCTCGTCTTTTTTGTCGCCGGCTTTTAGCGTGGCAGCAATCTCGATCATGCGCTCGGTGGCGTCATCGCGCCGATTCAGCACCACATCTTCGACGCGCTCGCGCAACTCAGGCGTCAGATCGTCATACACGCCAATCATGCCGGCGTTGACAATGCCCATACTCATGCCAGCACGAATCGCGTGGTACAAGAACACGGTATGAATCGCTTCACGCGCCGGATCATTACCTCGGAAAGAGAATGAGACATTCGATACGCCGCCGGATACTTTGGCATGTGGCAGGTTTTGCCGTATCCAACGGGTGGCTTCGATGAAATCAACGGCGTAGTTATTGTGCTCGTCGATACCGGTGGCGATCGCGAAGATATTCGGATCGAAAATAATGTCTTCCGGCGGGAAGCCAACGCGGTCGACCAACAAGCGGTAAGCGCGTTCACAAATTTCAGTCTTGCGCGCGAATGTGTCTGCCTGCCCGGTTTCGTCAAAAGCCATCACGATCACTGCTGCGCCATAACGTCGGCATAGCGTAGCCTGTCGCAAAAACTCCTCTTCACCTTCTTTCAGAGAAATCGAGTTAACGATCGCTTTGCCTTGCACACACTTCAGACCCGCCTCAATCACGCTCCACTTTGACGAGTCGATCATAATCGGTACTCGCGCTATGTCGGGCTCGGAGGCGATCAGATTCAGGAAGCGCGTCATGGCGGCGACCGAATCTAGCATCGCCTCATCCATGTTGATGTCAATGACCTGCGCGCCGTTTTCAACTTGCTGACGAGCGACTGCAAGCGCTTCTTCATACTGCTCGTTGAGAATCATGCGTGCGAACGCTTTTGAGCCAGTGACATTCGTGCGCTCACCCACATTCACGAATAGCGAGTCTTCATCAATCGTGAAAGACTCCAGACCCGATAACCGCATCTGATGCAAATGCGTCGGTAATTTACGCGGAGCGATGCTTGCTACAGTCTGGGCAATTTCTCGGATGTGGTCAGGCGTGGTGCCGCAGCAGCCACCGGCAATGTTCACAAAGCCGCTATCGGCGAATTCTTCCAGCAATGAGGCCGTGATATCAGGGGTTTCATCAAAGCCGGTGTCCGACATCGGGTTGGGCAAGCCTGCATTCGGGTAAATACAGACAAAGGTCTCGGCGATTTTGGACAATTCTTCTGCGTAAGGACGCATGAGCGTCGCGCCAAGCGCGCAGTTGAGGCCGATGGTGAGCGGTCTGGCATGACGAACCGAGTTCCAGAACGCTGTGACGGTCTGACCCGACAGAATGCGGCCAGAGGCATCAGTCACCGTACCCGAGATCATGATGGGTAACCGGGTATTGGTTTGCTCGAAAAACGTGTCGATCGCAAACAAAGCGGCTTTGCAATTGAGGGTGTCGAACACGGTTTCTACCAGCAACACGTCCGCGCCACCTTCGACCAAAGCAGCCACTTGCTCGTGGTAAGCCTTGACCAGTTGATCAAAGCTGACATTACGCGCACCGGGGTCGTTGACATCCGGTGAAATCGACGCAGTCTTCGGCGTTGGGCCGAGTGCGCCTGCGACAAAACGCGGCTTGTCGGCGCTGCTGTATTTGTCGCACGCTGCACGTGCAATGCGCGCTGCCTCGAGATTCATTTCGCGCACTAAATGCGCCATGTGGTAATCGTCTTGCGCGATCGAAGTGGCGCCAAAGGTATTGGTCTCGATCAGGTCGGCGCCCGCCGCGAGATATTGCTCGTGAATCTCTTGAATAATGTGTGGCTGCGTCAGCGTCAGCAGCTCGTTGTTGCCTTTAACGAAAACGTCTTTGCCGGTGACTGAGAAATCAGCGAAGCGCTCGCCGCGATAATCCTCCTCGCTCAGCTTGTAGCGTTGGATCATGGTGCCCATCGCACCATCGAGCACGAGGATACGGCGCGACATCAGCGCTCGTAACTGAGTCTCGACCGGAGAAATTGCGTCGCGTTTCATGTTGTGTGATGTTTGCGCTCAAGCGCACAAAATAAAAAACCCGGCCTGCATTAGCGAAGCCGGGTGTGCTTTCCGCTTTAGCAGTATTTCTTGGGGAAGCATCCCCCGCGCCCGCAAGCTGGTGATTGACAAAGTCAAATCGGCGCGTCGCGAATTATACGGGAATTCAGCGATTGAGCTGAAGCCGTTGCCCGACTTGAATTGGAAACCCTTGCAAGAAATTTGCTGCAGCCAGCCGCTTGCCGCCCGGTTTTTGTAATTCGGTAAGCAATAACGCGTGTTCGCCACATGCGACGGTGACGCCGCGCGTATCAACCGCCAACACCAAGCCCGGCTGACCCGCACCAGCCCCCTGTTCAGCGCGCCAGACTTTCAATACGGTGTCGCCTAACTGGGCAGATGCGCCGGGCGCAGGATTAAATGCATGAATGCGTCTGAGCAGCACGCTCGCCGGCTGTTGCCAATCAAGCGCTGCTTCATCTTTGGTGATTTTTGCAGCGTACGTCACGCCTTCGGTGGGTTGCGGTGTCGGCAGCAGCTCGTTTGCGCTCAGTCGCTGCAAGGCTTCAACGATGAGTTGTCCGCCCAGCCTTGCCAGTCTGTCGTGCAATTCGCCGGTCGTATCGCTCGGTGAGATCGGCTCACGCGCCATCAATAGCATGTCGCCCGTATCCAAACCGGCGTCCATCTGCATGATGGTAATGCCGGTGTCGACATCACCTGCCTCGATGGCGCGATGAATCGGCGCCGCGCCGCGCCAGCGCGGCAACCGCGACGCATGGATGTTGATGCAACCCTTCGGCGCAATCATCAGCACCGACGACGGCAATATCAAGCCATATGCCGCAACCACCATCACATCATGATCTGTGGTGCACAACACATCATGTGCATGCTGCGCCTGATCGGCAAACTTGCCATCGAGTCTTAATGACGCAGGTTGCACGACCGGGATGTGGTGCTGTAACGCGAATTGCTTGACTGGAGACGTATGCATCTGCATGCCACGTCCGGCAGGACGATCAGGCTGAGTCAGTACAAGGGGAATTTCAATCCCAGCGGCATGCATGGCCGCCAGCGCCACTGCAGCGAATTCCGGCGTGCCCGCAAAGATGGCACGCATGCTTAACGTACCGCTTCTGCTTGACGCTCTTTTTTCAGTTCGCGCTCTTCTTTCAGCAGCTTGGTCTTGATGCGATTGCGCTTCAGCGGGGATAAATACTCGACAAAGACTTTGCCCTTCAAGTGATCCATCTCGTGCTGAACGCATACAGCGAGCAAACCTTCAGCATCGAACTCATGCTGCTTGCCTGCGGCATCATGCGCCTTGACGCGCACACGCACAGGGCGCTCAACACCATCAAAAATACCCGGCACAGAGAGGCAGCCTTCGTCGTACACCTGTCGCTCCTCGCTGG
>JBJTXC010000209.1:0-3443 GCA_046082065.1 Burkholderiaceae bacterium | reverse complement strand
AGTTTTTTGTCCGGCATACAGCTCGGTCAGCGCGACATAAGCGATCCACCGCGCATCGACTTCAAAAAAATCTCTCAATGCTGCGCGGGTATCGCTGCGACCAAAGCCATCGGTGCCCAATGTGACATACGGCGCCGGTATATAGGCGCGCACGCTCTCCGTGACCGCACGTACATAGTCGGAGACCGCAATCACGGGTGCAGAAGACTCGCCAAGTTGTTGGGTGATCCAAGGCTGAACATCGGATTGCTGTAATCGACGCGCCCGTTCACAGCGCATACCATCACGAGCGAGTTCAGAAAAACTGGTCACGCTCCAAACCTCAGCAGAAATACCGAATTGCGTATTCAAAATTTCGGCAGCAGCGATGGCCTCTTTCAGCAAGGGGCCTGCGCCCAGCAATCGTACTTGAGGCGTGTCGCAGGCTTTGATGCGATGTAGCCCCCGTAAAATACCTTCGTGCGCATCTGCAGGCATGCTGGGTTGCGCCTCATTTTCGTTCGTGACCGTGATGTAGTAAAAAACATCCTGCTGCTGCGTCAGCATGCGATGCATACCGTCTTCAACAATCACTGCCAGTTCATACGCGTACGCCGGGTCGTAGGCGATGCAGTTGGGGACGGTCGCCGCAACCAGATGGCTGGTGCCATCTTGATGCTGCAAGCCCTCACCACCGAGCGTCGTGCGACCGGACGTGGCGCCAATCAAGAAACCACGCGCGCGCTGGTCTGCAGCCGCCCAGATCAAATCTCCAATGCGCTGAAAGCCAAACATCGAGTAATAGATGTAGAACGGCAGCATCGGCAAGCCATGCACTGAATAGCTGGTGGCAGCAGCAGTCCATGACGAGATTGCACCCGCTTCAGAGATTCCTTCTTCGAGAATCTGGCCGTCTTTGGCCTCGCGGTAATAAAGTATCGAGCCGATATCTTCCGGTTGATACAACTGGCCTTGCGCTGAATAGATGCCGACCTGTCGAAACAAATTCGCCATACCGAAGGTACGCGCCTCATCCGCCACAATCGGCACCACATGCTTGCCGAGTTGCGGGTCTTTCAGCAGCGCGCCCATCATGCGCACCAGCGCCATGGTGCTGGACATCTCTTTGCTATCGGCGTCGAGCGCAAATGCAGCGTAACTTTGCAATTCGGGTACCGGTAGCGGTGCGCTGTTCGTAACCCGCTGCGGCACGTAGCCTCCCAGTGCCTGGCGGCGAGTGTGCAGATGCCGCATCTCCGGGCTATCTGCTGCGGGACGGTAGAACTCAAGCCGCTCGACTTGCTCATTACTCAGCGGCAACTGAAAACGATCACGAAACTCGATTAGATCGTCGAGTTCTAGTTTTTTCTGTTGGTGCGTGGTCATTCGACCCTGGCCGGATTTACCCATGCCAAAGCCCTTTTTAGTCTGAGCCAGAATCACCACCGGGCGTCCGTGGTGATTCACTGCAGCGTGGTATGCCGCGTGGATTTTTTTAAGATCGTGTCCACCTCGTTTCAAGCGATCGATTTCATCGTCAGTCAGCAAATCACCGATGGCTTTTAGCGTGGGCGATTGCCCAAAGAAATGCTCGCGGTTGAATGCACCATCATTAGCGGCGAAGGTTTGTAGTTGGCCATCCACGGTTCGGCTGAGTGCATCGGCCAAATCGTCCTGCGTGTCGCGCGCGAAGAGCGGATCCCAATCCGACCCCCACAGTAACTTGATGACATGCCAACCGGCGCCGCCGAATAAGGTTTCCAGCTCGTCGACAATATGCCCCTTGCCCCGCACCGGGCCGTCAAGACGTTGCAGATTGCAGTTGATGACAAACACCAGGTTGTCGAGTTGTTCTCGTGCGGCGAGCGAGAGTGCTGCGAGTGACTCGGGTTCATCCATCTCACCGTCACCAAACACACCCCACACTTTGCGTGGCTGCGTGGCAAGCAGGCCGCGATGCTCGAGATAGCGCATGAAACGCGCTTGATAAATCGCGCTAATCGGCCCGATGCCCATCGAACCGGTTGGAAATTGCCAGAACTCGGGCATCAACCATGGGTGAGGGTACGACGACAGGCCTTGTATGCCTTGCGATGCAGCGCTGATCTCTTGGCGGTAGTGAGAAAGGTTGTTTTCATCCAGCCGGCCTTCGAGATAAGCACGCGCGTAAATGCGGGGTGCCGAGTGGGGCTGAAAGTAGATCAAGTCGCCAGCAAATTGCTCGCTGCGCGCACGAAAGAAATGATTGAAGCCGACTTCAAATAAATCAGCTGCTGACGCGTAGCTGGCGATATGCCCGCCGAGTTCACCATACGCGCGGTTGGCGCGCACCACCATCGCGAGCGCATTCCATCGCAAGATACCAGCGAGTCGCTCTTCAATTGCAATTGCATCTGCGCCGCCGGGGTAGGGTGGCTCGTCTTGCACGCGAATGGTGTTGATGTAGGGTGTGATACGCGCGTCGCGCCAGTTCAAGCCTGCTGCGCGAGCCGACGAGGCCAGTTGCGACAACAAGTAGCGGGCTCGCTCGGGGCCAGCGTTGGCGATGACCGAGGCGAGTGCCTCGATCCACTCGGCTGTCTCTTGCGCGTCAGTGTCCGTTGGTCGAAGCAAATGCTCGGGGGCGGTCATGTCCATGAGGTGAAATCGCTATCAGTTGTTGAGAAAGCTACAAAGCAGCGAAAGCTTAATGGGTTGACCGCAAAATGTGCTGCTGAAAAATTTGCCTTTGTCAGCCTAATTAAGCATAAAATGCTTCAATAAAACATTAATTAGGCATAAAAATATGGAAAATATCGATGCTACAGACTTTCGTATCCTGAGGCATTTGCAGCAAGATGCCAGCCTGACCAATGTCGAGTTGGCGGCTCAAGTGCGGCTTTCGCCGTCGCCGACGCTGGCGCGGGTCAAGCGTTTGGAGAGCGAAGGCGTGATCTCGAGTTATGTCGCGCTGGTCGACCCGCTGAGCTTGGGCTTGAAGGTGAATGTGTTCGTGCGCGTGGCACTTGAGAAGCAGGAAGCCCAAGCGCTCGAGCGTTTCGAGCAGGCGGTGAGTCACTTTGATGAGGTGATGGAGGTGTACCTGATGACGGGTGACGAGGACTACTTGCTGCGCATCGTGGTGCCGGATCTGCAAGCCTTAGAAAAATTCATCCTCGAAAATCTCACGCGCATTCCCGGCATTAAGAACATCAAATCAAGTTTTGCGCTGAAGCAGGTGAAATACAAAACTGCGCTGCCGTTTCCAGAAGCTGTTCGTTAACTCCTGCCGTCGCACAGATACGCTCGTACTGGCGATTGTGATGGATTAAGCTGCGTTTTGGTGATCGGTCGATGGGTGCTGAATTGTCGAACAAAGTTTTTTGTCGGTCGATGGGTGCTGAATTGTCGAACGAGGTCTTTTATCGGTCGATAGGTGCGGAATTGTCGAACGAGGTCTTTTATCGGTCGATGGGTGCGGAATT
>JBJTXC010000208.1:0-5280 GCA_046082065.1 Burkholderiaceae bacterium | reverse complement strand
ACTGTGGCGGCTTGTAAGCTCAGCGCGCCTGGCCGTGCAACGGGCCGGGTGCGCGAGTGAATGAGGGGTTTAGAGAATTCGCCGCAGGATTAAGCGGGTACTTTGGGTTCTGCTTTTGCGCCTTCCAACGGCTCACCATTGACGACCGGCGGGACGGCCTCATCCGTTGCCTCAACCGCTGCCGTTGCCTCACCCGCTGCATCGGCAGATGCGGGTGCCGGTGCCTCTTCCGCCGTTAACTCCGCAACGGGTTCGACCGGCATGGGTTGCTCACCCGCTTGCAGATTGGGCGTCAGCATGTCCGGCGCGTCCGGTGCGGGCAGTGCGGCCACAGCATCACCGGACAGCGCATCGGTTGGTTCGGTGCTTGCATCGCCGTCCGCACCAGCCTCGCCCTCGGCGGTTTGTTCTTCTTCGTTGGCCTCGTCCTCACCCGGTCGCTTGGGTCGATCCAGATGCGGCATCAGTATGGCCGAGAGGGGATGCGGCGGCAGGCCGGCGGCGGCGTATAACGCATCGCCCACCATATCGATTTGCTGACGAATAGGCTCGTGGCCGTCTTCCGGTGTGGTGGCGATTGCATAGCCCGCGCGGTAGATACCGGAGGCAAATTCATGCGGTATCCATGATTCAATCTCGCCACGCAGCGTTGGCACCATACGATCGCAGCGCACCGGCATGGCATAGCCTTCGCGGCCATCGAGCTTGCCGTCTTCGAAAATCAGCTCGAGGTGTTTTTGCAGCACCAGGTCGTAGCGCGGACGAATCGTCGCGAGGCGCTTTTGATCCCAACCCGGCATCGGTACGCCGATCATCGCGTCCCAAAGATTTTTGCCAGTCAGCCCACCAAAGATCGCGGCGGGGTCGACATGGCCTCGTTGCGGTATGTCGGAATGCTTGTGGATTTCATTCACGCGGTCCAGCATGAAGAACACCACTAGCAGCATCCCAACCAGTCCGGTGAATATAAGTAGCAGCAGGATAGTATTCATTTGCGGCCCCATGGGTATCTCGTCCAGTGCATCATGTTTTTTGTTTAGCGTAAGGCCGGCTCGGCGTTGAGCTGCGTGCGCAGCTTTTTCACATTGGCGGACAGAATCTGCGATACGCGCGATTCCGACACACCCAGCACCTCGCCAATTTCACGCAGGTTCAGTTCTTCTACGTAGTAAAGCGATATCACCAGCTTGTCGCGTTCGGGTAGACCATCAATGGCGGCAGTGAGTGCCTCCATCATCTCGGCTTCTTCCACAATCGATTCCGGTTGACGCGACGAAGGCTCCGGCAACTGCATCACCTCGTCGGCCACCACCTCAATCGAATAAGTTTCAAACTGCCTGGCAGCGCCTCGATCTTTTTCATAGGTGTCCAGCTCCATCCCCATAAATTCGGCCAACTCGGCTTGAGTGGGTGCGCGGCCAAGTTCAGAGGCCAGCGCCTGACTGGCGCTACTTTGAGTTTTATTGAACGCCACGGCTGAGCGTGGCAGGAACGACAGCCGACGTACCTCATCGATCATGGCGCCGCGAATCCGTGTGTGCGCGTAGCTCTCGAAAGCAACGCCCTTGCCGGTATCAAATGAACGCGCGGCCTCAATCAAGCCGATCATGCCGACTTGCACCAGCTCATCCACCTCCATGAACGGGGGTATGCGTGCTTTCAAGTGGACCGCAATCCGCTTGACCATACCCAGATGCTCCATGATCAGCGCTTCGCCGCGGTCGCAGGATTGTTCGTACATTCTTATGGACGGTGGCATGGCTCAGCCTCCAGAGTTTTGCTTCACCAAACGCTCCATGAAGAATTGCAGCCCACCAGACAGGTGGCTGACTTCAGGAAGGTTGGTGATGGCATCGGCCAGTCGCCGGAAATCTCGTGCACCGGCACTGCCGGGCGCAAACTCCATCACAGACTGGTACTTCTTCAAGGCCGACAAAACCAGCTCGTCGGTTTCAATTGAGGTCAGGTATTGCAGGGTCTTGCCAAGAAAACGATCGCAGACTTCATTCACGCGGCGGTACAACTGTGCACCGGCCGCCTGGCTTTCAACCATGTTTGGAATCAGGTAGATCTCATCCAACTCAAGATCGCGTGTCATCACTTTGATAATGCCGTAGGCATCGGCGATCGAGGAGGGCTCGTCTTTCACGACAATAAAGCGACGCTGGCAGGCTTCCATGAAAGCCAACACGGACGGCGCGATACCGGCGGCGGTATCAACAATCAGATAATCAATCTCATCATCGAGTTCCGAAAAGGCTTGCACGATACCGGCAGTGACAGCCGCCGATAGGCCGGCCATCTGATGCACACCGGAGGCACCGGGCACCAGTTTCACGCCTTGACGCGAGGTGACGATCACTTCCTTCAGTGATTTTTCACCGGCGATCACATGCGACAAGTTGTACTGTGTCTGGCAGCCGAGTGCGATCTGCGCATTCGCCAATCCTAAATCGGCGTCCAGCAGCATCACCTGCTTGCCCATCATCGACAATGCCACCGCAAGATTCGACGACATGGTGGTCTTGCCGACACCGCCTTTACCACTGGCGATGCCGATCACCTCGGTGCGGCGCTTGGTTTGTGCTTGACTAGCTGGCATGGGCGCTCTTTTCAAGTCGCGCGACCAGCGCTTGCGCGGCGGTCACAACAGATGGATCGGATATAGCATCACCGCGTTCGTCGACCAACTCGTCTGCCACCAGCGGCATCTCAATCGCCAGACCACGAATCGCAATCGTGACCAGCTCATTAGCCGTGAACACACTGCAGCCATCGGTCGCCAGCGGCGAATGCGACGCTGCAGACAACGGTACGTGTTTTTCACACAGTACTTGAATCAAAGGCCAGGGTTGCGTCGCTTCATCGAGGCGCGACGCCATCAGGCTGTGCCAGGTGTGCGGTGCATCGACCAGATATTTGCGTACGGTGGTACCGGCCGCATCGGCGGGCAACACCAAATGACAAGCAATGTCAGTCGAGCATGAGCGAATTTGCTCGATGCGTGCAAACACTTCCACGCCCGGGGTATCGATCAGCACCAAATAGCGCTGGCCGAGTTCGCTCAGAAGAATTTTTAAAGTCTCGGCGTCATTCGCACGCAGGCAATCTACACCAGCTTGTGCGCACAACATTTGTATTTGGCTCCAGGCGCCGGCGCGTTGATCAGCATACGAGATCACCGCCACTGATTCCGGGCCTTTGCGTTCAGCCGCCGTGCGCGCAAGTCGCGCCACCATCATGGTCTTGCCTGCGCCTGCCGGGCCGGCAATCGCGTGAATACCGCGTTGCGGTAGCTTGGCCCAATGCTCGCCCATGCTCTTCGAAAGATGGGCGTGCAGCGATTGCTTGGCCTGCGCCAGATCGTCCATCTCACTCACATGGTCGACCAGTAGCGTACGCAGTGATACCGGAATGCTCGCTTCACCTAAGGCCGCGACCAGCGGCTTGACAGCGCCGCGTGCAGGCCCGTCGGTTTGCCAGGCGACGACGCGCTGAGCGAGTTTGAATTCTTTACGCATGGCGGCGAGCTCATCGCGCACCAGATCAACAATTTCTCTGCCGCGAATATAGTCGCGGTGATCGGCAGCGCGACGATCTGATGATGTCATTTTGGATTCTGTCGCAGCGCGCTGGCGCAGCATGCTGTCGTAGGTGACGTCATCTTCAATATCGCCAGACAATTCTTTTTGCTCGCGCACGCTCTCACGCATGGCGGTCTGAAACAGCGCGCTATCGCCCTCGTTGTCGCGACGGTTGGCGCGTAGCCAGGGGCTGTCCTCGTTGGCGGGTGCTGCGCCAAGATCGACCGCGACGATTACTTCGTGCTGGCCGTTGACCTTGGCATTCGAGATCACCAGCACGTCTTCACCGTACAGCTTGACGGCTTTTTCCGTCGCTCTGCGCAGGTCTTTGGCGAGGATACGTTTCAGTTCCATGATGACTATCCTGATCAGGCTTTATTCTGAGCTTCAACCGTAAAGATCACCTTGACGGCCTGGTCGTCGGGGATCTCGGTATACGACAGCACCGTCATCTCGGGGATGCGGTGCCGAACCATTTTTGATAACCACGGGCGAATCGACGGCGCCACCACCAAGACAGCGGGGTTGCCCTGGTCTTCCACCGATGTCGCGGCCTGGCGTAATGCAGTAAACAAGCTCTCGGCGAGGCCGGGCTCGATCACTACGCTTTGCCCCGGCGCACCGTTGGTCAATACGTTGTGCAGCAGTTGTTCCAGGTCGGGTGCCAGCGTCATCACCGGCAAATTGTCTTTGGCATCGATCAGGTCTTGCACGATCATGCGGCCGAGTTTCGGGCGCACGTGGGCGCACAACTGCTCGGGGTCTTGGGTTTTGGTGGCAGCCTCGGACAGCGTCTCGATAATCGTGCGCATGTCGCGGATCGGAATGCCCTAATTCAGCAGATGCTGCAAGGTGCGGGTGATCACGCCCAGCGCCATCTTGCCCGGCACCAGATCTTCCACCAGCTTGGGCGACTTCTGTGCCAGCTTGTCCAGCAGCTGCTGAGTCTCGTCATGCGACAACAGCTCGGAGGCGTTCTCGCGCAGTACTTTATTCAGATGGGTGGCAATCGCCGTGGCCGGATCAACCACGGTGTAACCGAGCGTGCGCGCGTAGTCGCGCTGAGAAGGATCAATCCACACCGCTTCCAGACCGAATGCCGGCTCTTTGGTAGGAATGCCCTCAAGTTGTCCGTACACCTTGCCCGGGTTAATGGCGAGTTCGCTGCCGGCTTTGATGTCGCCTTTACCGCGCACGACGCCGTTCAATACGATGTGATACACGTCCGGATCCAGATTTAGCGCATCGCGAATCCGCACCGGCTGCACCAGGAAGCCCAGCTCGGCCGAGAGTTTTTTGCGCACACCTTTCACCCGCGGCATCAACTGCCCGCCGGTTTCCGGGTTCACCAAGGGAATCAGCCCGTAGCCTATCTCCAGGCCAATCAGGTCAACCGCCTCCACATCATCCCAGCCCAGCTCTTTAGGTTCGTCGGCCTTTTGCTCGGCCGCGGCCTGTTCGGATTCAATCGTGGATTGTTCTTCGTTACGCAGCAGCAGCACACCCAAACCGGCAGCCACCAGCGACAGCAACAGAAATACGGTGTGCGGCATGCCCGGCACAATGCCAAGGATGGTCAGAATGCCCGCACTAATAAACAGGGCGGACGGGTTCGAGAGTTGTGACACCGCCTGATCAGTCACCGACTCCGAGGTGGTGACGCGGGTGACAATGACGGCGGTCGCGAGCGACAAAA
>JBJTXC010000207.1:0-2957 GCA_046082065.1 Burkholderiaceae bacterium | reverse complement strand
TCGGCCATGTTGCCGATAAATACGCGCGGCATGTGGATCGGTACCTTTCACGGTTTGTGTAATCGCTTGCTAAGAGCGCATCATCGCGACGCCGCACTACCGCAAACCTTCCAGATTTTGGATATGGCGGATCAGCTATCTGCGATCAAACGTCTGATCAAGCGACTCAATGTCGAAGACGAAAAATACCCACCGAAGCAACTGCAGTACTTTATTAATAGCGCCAAGGACCAGGGTTTGCGCTCGGATGCTGTCGAGGCCTATGATGACTTTACGCGCAAGTTTGTCGAGTTGTATGCCGCCTATGACGAGCAGTGCCAGCGCGAGGGCGTAGTCGACTTTGCTGAATTACTGCTGCGTAGTTACGAGCTGCTGTCACGACATCAACTGCTGCGTGAGCATTACCAAGCACGCTTCAAGCATATTCTGGTCGACGAATTTCAGGATACCAATGATCTTCAGTACCGATGGCTGAAGCTGATTGCGGGTCAGCAGAATGCGGTGTTTGCCGTCGGCGATGATGACCAGAGCATTTATGCATTTCGCGGTGCCAATGTCGGCAACATGTCCGCCTTTGAGCGCGAGTTCAATGTTCAAAACCTGATCAAGCTGGAGCAAAATTATCGCTCGCATGGTCACATTCTTGATTCAGCTAATCAACTCATCGCGCATAACACGAACCGACTTGGTAAGAATTTGCGTACCGATGCTGGCCATGGCGAGCAAATTCGTGTGTATGAGGCGACGAGCGATTTACAAGAAGCACAGTGGCTAGTCGAGGAAATGAAAAGCCTCATCAACGAGGGCTGGCTGCGCAGCGAGATCGCGGTTTTGTATCGGTCGAATGGGCAATCGCGTGTGATTGAACATGCGCTGTTTTCTGCGGCGCTGCCGTACCGTGTTTATGGTGGACAGCGTTTCTTTGAGCGTGCCGAGGTCAAGCATGCCATCGCTTACTTGCAGCTGATTGATAACCCACACAATGACTCGGCATTTCTGCGGGTAGTGAATTTCCCCACCCGGGGTATTGGTGCGCGATCGATCGAGCAGTTGCAAGATGCGGCGCGGCAGTATGGCGTGTCTTTGTACTCTGCGGTGCCTTATGTGGCCGGCAAGGCGGGCAGCTCGCTGGCAAGTTTTGTGAAGTTGATTGAATCCATGCGCTTCGAGACGCAGCAACTGCCGTTACCGGAGATGGTGCAGGTGATGCTGGAGAAGAGCACGCTGGTCCTGCACTACCAAGGCGAGAAAGAAGGTGCTGACCGGATTGAAAACCTGGAGCAGTTGATTGCCGCTGCGACCGTCTTTGTGTCTGAAGAAGGTTTCGGTTTGGATGCGCCTGCGCTTCTAGGTCCGCAAGCACAAGCGGCATCAACCGCATTGCTGACGACGGGCGATGGTATTGAGGTGATTGATGCCGATGCGCCTTTGGCAACCGTCATGTCGCCACTGTCAGCGTTCTTGTCGCATGCCTCGCTGGAGGCGGGCGACAATCAGGCCCAAGCCGGACAAGACGCGATACAGCTGATGACGGTTCATTCTGCGAAGGGTCTGGAATTTGACGCAGTATTCATCACTGGCTTGGAAGAGGGCTTGTTCCCGCATGAGAATAGCGAAGAAGCAGATGACGGCGTTGAAGAAGAAAGGCGGCTGATGTACGTGGCGATCACCCGTGCACGCAAACGCTTGTACATGAGCTTCTCGCAGACGCGCATGCTGCATGGCCAAACACGTTACAACATGAAGTCGCGTTTCTTCGACGAATTGCCGGAAGATAGCTTGAAATGGCTATCGCCTAAAGTGCAGGGCCATTGGTTTGGCGCTGCGCAGACCAAAGCCGCTTGGGTTGACGCGCCCGAGGTCGGTAGTAACCAGATCGCGCAAAAAATGAATCGCGACGTGGGCTGGCGTATCGGTGAAAATGTGCATCACACCAAATTTGGTGATGGCGTGATCGTTAATATCGAAGGCAGTGGCGCCCAAGCCCGTGCCCATATCAACTTCGGCCGCAATGGTATGAAGTTATTGGACTTGGGCGTAGCGAAGTTGGAGCGAGTGGCTTGAGGCGTTGGACAGGACGACTCACGCCCAATCAAAGTTAGGCGGCGGTGGTTTGAACTTGCCCACGCCTCCTCCTCCACCGACGACTTCATAGGCTACGCCGGGCTGTGAATCCATCCCCTTGGGGGCGCTAACCGATGACGCCGGTGACTTGATGTTGGTCAGGCCAACAGTACTCGTACGGTCTCCGCCTCGGTTTTGCACGATCTGCCGGATCAGCGCACGGAACGGCGTGCTCAAGGTGTATGCGAGGTTTTTTATCTTGCTCTGCGCGGACTTGGAAACGGTCGCGCTGTCTTTCAGGATCCTATAACCCGTGCTGTTGCCGGCTTCGGTAAGGCTTGTAGGGTGGGTCGCGGTATGGACGCCGGTACGTTTAATACTCATTCGCTAGGACAGAACGCTGCGTATCAGCTTTCGCCGCAATGGTGTGAAGTTATAAGATCTGGGCGTGTCGAAATTGGAGCGAGTAGCTTGAATGCTATGGATAAATCAAACAATCACTGAGAACCTACGTACTTTTGAAGCTCACTTTGCATAGCTTTTGCCGAGAAACCAGATAACCCCATTTTATCGCTAGCTATTTTTATATTGACTATAGCCTTTCCAGCTTCTTGCACAGTCATGCCGTGGGCTCTGCATATATTGTAGATATCTTGTGCATTTGCTTTTGGTTTGAAAGCAGCGCTAAGTTTTGCAAAAAAGCCTGAAGTACTCTTGGCTTTGAATAGGCCATTGTCATGCCCTTGATTAATTCTTGATGCTCCGACTTTGGAAAAAATCACGATGTCAGTATCTTTTAGCTCTCGATTAGCTTGCGGCGCGAATTCGCCCTGATGAGTAGGCTTAGTCCTTATGTTGCTGATATTCAAGCCTTTCATGTTTTCTCCAAGAAA
>JBJTXC010000206.1:0-2748 GCA_046082065.1 Burkholderiaceae bacterium | reverse complement strand
GTTGCTCTATCCAGCTGAGCTATGGGCAGTTGGTATTGCAGGATTGATGCAGGGATATTGCGAAATGAAAAACGGGTTGTCAATGACAACCCGTTTTTTTAATTGGTCGGAGTACAAGGATTCGAACCTTGGACCCCCTGCTCCCAAAGCAGGTGCGCTACCGGGCTGCGCCACACTCCGAGTAGCGAGATTATAGCCGATACCCCCACCAAGAGGCATGGCATCTTGCCAGTTCGATCATGCAGCAACCGATTCGACCAACTGCTCGGCCAAAGACCGGGCCAGAACCGCGTCGCGCGCCTCAACCATCACCCTTAGCAGCGGCTCGGTGCCGGAGGGTCGTATCAGCACTCGGCCCTCGCTACCCAGCGCTGCTTCCGCTGCTTGTTTGGCAGAGCGCAGCGCGGTACTGGACTGCCAATCAAAGCCGCGCTGTATTCGCACATTCAGCAAAGTCTGTGGCCACAACTGCATGTCGGCGATGACATCCGCCAGACTGCTGTCGGCGCGCCGCAGCGCCGACAATACCTGCAGCGCAGAGATGATGCCGTCGCCGGTGGTGTGCTTGTCCAGGAACAGCAGGTGGCCGGAACCTTCACCGCCGACTTGCCAACCCCGCTCAAGCAGAGTCTCGAGCACATAACGATCGCCGACCTTGGCACGCGCAAATCCAACCCCCATCGCACTGAACGCAGACTCAACCGCCATATTGGTCATCAAGGTACCGACCGCACCGTCAATGCCGCCGTTTTGGTGACGGTCACGCACCATCAGGTAGAGAAGTTCATCACCGTTATAAACGCGGCCGCGACCATCCACCATCAATAACCGATCGGCGTCCCCATCAAGCGCAATGCCAAGGTCGGCACCGTGTTCACCGACGGCTTGCGCGAGCGCCTCCGGCTGGGTCGCGCCAACACCGTCGTTAATATTGAGTCCGTTCGGTTGGTTGCCGATCGCGATAACTTCCGCGCCTAGTTCGTGAAACACATCCGGTGCAATGTGATATGCGGCACCGTGGGCACAATCGACCACCAGTTTCAAACCGCGCAGATCAAGCTCATTGGGGAAGGTGCTCTTGCAGAATTCAATGTAACGTCCGCGCGCATCATCAAGTCGCCTAGCCTTGCCGAGCTTCTCCGAGCTAACGCATGACAAAGGCGACTCCAACGCTGTTTCTATTGCCAGCTCAACTGCATCAGGCAATTTGTTACCCGATGCCGAGAAAAATTTAATACCGTTGTCGTGATAGGGATTGTGCGATGCGGATATCACCACGCCCGCAGACAATCTCAGCGCTCGTGTGAGGTACGCGATGGCGGGCGTCGGCATGGGACCGGCCAGCATCACGTCCACACCCGCCGCAGAAAATCCAGCTTCCAGTGCCGCCTCAAGCATGTAGCCCGATAGCCGCGTATCTTTACCAATCAATACCGTTGGTCGATTACTACCGCTCACCTCATGCGCTAACACTTGGCCCGCGGCATAGCCCAGCCGCATCATGAAATCCGGCGTGATCGGCGGCTGGCCAACTTGCCCACGGATACCATCGGTGCCGAAATATTTTCTGGTCATCGCTCTTTGCTACCAATGATCAATCAATGCGCCCGAGCGGGCGGCTTGCCATACTTTGAGCGCATCCACGGTTTCCGCCACATCGTGCACGCGAATAATACGCGCACCGCGTTCGGCCGCCACCACGGCGGCCGCCAAGCTCCCTGCAAGCCTCTCTTGCACTGATCTACCAGTGATCAGGCCTATGGTGCTCTTGCGCGACAAGCCTACCAACAATGGCACGCCGATCGATTGCTGCAGCAAAGACTGATGGTGAAATAGCGTCAAGTTATGTTCAGCAGTTTTACCGAAACCGTAGCCTGGGTCGATACAAACACGATCTTCTTCGATACCCGCGGCTGTTGCAGCATTCAGTTGGCCCAATAAAAATTCACTTACCTCGGCCACCACATCCTGGTAGTGCGGTGATAGTTGCATACTTTGAGGATCACCTTGCATATGCATGATACAGATCGCGCATGTGCTGTCACTGACTGCCGCCAAGCTGTCGGCATCACGAAAGCCGCTGATGTCGTTGATCATGTCAGCACCGGCATTCAGTACTTCGCGCATCACAATCGCGCGCCGCGTATCAACAGACAAAGGCTTGCCACAGTCGCGCAGTGCATCCAACACCGGTAGCACACGGCTTAGCACCCGCAGGTCCAACTCCTCACCGTAAATACACTTCACGCCGCCATCACAGCCGACAACCAACTCCATCTCGGTGGTCATGCCGCACCTCCAACCCCGCCGCGCCTGAGAATGTTCCTGCGGGGCCGATCCACGAGCAGGTCCCCAACACTGGCCTGAATCTGCTCGAAGTCCCGGGCCACCATCTGCCGGAGCCTGTTGGAATCCCGAAGCGTCTGCGGCTCGACACCATTGATCGTCTGCTGGGCCTGTTCGACGAGGGCATCCAACTCGGGACTGGACCGAATGTTCAGCCGCTGGAACCGCTCGAAGAACTGCCTGAGATTTTCCACGGCTGAATCGCGAAACACTTTTGGCTGGCCGTCGCTCAGGCCCGTCAGGCGTTCAGCGAGGCGGGCCGTGAGCCGCTGGAGTTCCGTAGCGAAAGCCTGCTCGGCGAGTTCGACGGCACTCTCGAACCGCTCACGAACCCGGGCTTGCTCTTGCTGGTAGACCTCCGGGTGCAGGGCCATGAGGTAGTTCGGCGGCTCGATGGTCGGG
>JBJTXC010000205.1:0-2908 GCA_046082065.1 Burkholderiaceae bacterium | reverse complement strand
AGTTGCGGTCGCTATGCTTTCGTCAACGTCTCGCTTGGTGCTTTCTTCATTGCTGCTTGCAGCGGTGACCGGCTGTGCGAGCCAGTCTGAAATGACTGCGATCCGGCTCGACCGCGACAACCCAAAATTCAAGTCAGCAGGCTGTCAAGACAGCCTATCCTCTGCCGAGACCCACAAAGACGTCAAGATGGCGCGCACGATTGCCTCGCCCGTGCTGCTGTTTTTTTCAGGGGGGTTGTTGATACCTGTGGTGGCAGCCAATGCAGGACTCGACACGGTTGATCATGTCGACGCCGCAAAAATTGCCGAGAGCTGTGGCGGCAAACCTCAAACCAAAGCCGAGATGGCGACCGACGTGGCGGTGGGTGCTGCGGTTGGTTTTGCAACCAGTGCGCTGACGCCGGGTAATCTACCCGGCGCTGGCATGGCGTCCAAATAATTCGCGCACACCGGACTTAACTACTGTCCGGATTAAACGTCCGCGCTTAACCCCGACGCTTAACACCAACATTTAACGCGTGTCTAGCCAGACGTTGCCGGCGTGCTCTCTGCGGCGTCTGGCGCTGTCGGGTCCACTTTGACAGCGCGGCTCGCTACATGGCCGATGGTCAATCCCTGCATCAAAATAGAAAACACCACAATGCCGTAGGTGAGCGCGAGCACCACATCACGCTCCGGACCTTGCGGCAACGACAGTGCCAACGCAACCGAAATACCACCGCGCAGACCACCCCAAGTCAGCACCACGCCCGCGCCTCTTGGCAGCTTGAAATAGCCTGGCGCCATGGTGACGGGTACCCATACCGTGAGTGCGCGCGCTATCAGCGTCATCACCACCATCGCTAATGTGGCCACCAACAAGTTGAACGAAAACGCGATCAGCAATACCTCCATGCCAATCAGCACGAACAGCACTGCATTCAAAATGTCGTCGATCATTTCCCAGAACATATCGACATACTGCCGCGTGGTATGAGACATGGCGAACTCACGACCATGGTTACCCACCACCAAGCCGGCGACCACCATGGCGAGCGGTCCCGATACGTGCAACTTGTTCGCCAGCAGATAACCGCCCATTACCGCAGCCAGCGTTAGCATGACCTCGACCTGGTAATTATCGATGCTGGCCAGCAGACGAAACGTGATGTAGCCGAGTATCAGACCGTACAGTAAACCGCCACCGGCTTCGCGTGTCAGCAGCCCCAAGCCTTCATCAAAGCTGGGCACTTTATCCATCATCAGCATACCCATCAGGATCGAGAAAATCACCACACCAACACCGTCATTGAATAGCGATTCACCCGCAATCACCAGCTCAAGACTTTTCGGGATGCCGGCGGATTTAAGAATACCCATCACTGCAATTGGGTCAGTCGGCGAGATCAGCGCGCCAAACAGCAGGCAGTAGAGCAGGGGCAGTTGCATACCGATCAGCGGCAACACCAGCCATGCGGCGATGCCAACGATGAATGTTGATAGCAGCGTTGAAAAAAACGCGAGCCCGAGCACTTGCCAACGGTAGGCCTTGAGTTCTGATAAATCAATATGCAGTGCGCCGGCAAACAATAGCAGCGACAGCATGCCCTGCATCAGCACATTGGAGAAATCGATGGCTTTCAGCATCGCTTCCATTTTGAGATGCAAACCAAAATCAACACCTAACAGGTCCAATCCAACAATCAACAACGATAGACCCAGCGACGTTGCCATCACCCCGATCGTGATCGGCAGACCGATATAACGAAAATTGAGGTAAGCAAGTAAGGAGGTAATGACCAGGCAGGTGGCGGTGATTTCCAGCATCGGTATGGGTGAGTAAACGTATTTGGAGCGATCAGCTGAGTCAATCGGTGGTGCGACAAGCGGTCACTGGCCAGCCAATCGATGAATCGCGACGCAATTTATTATTAATTTGACATGTCGGGTAAGATGTCAATTTGGTCTAAGGATTAATACTGCCTTGGCTGAACGATTATGTAAACGCTACCGATGATTCAAGCACCCAATTGCTCGGCAAGATGAATCAAATCGCGCGCCGCATAGCTGAAACGAGTTAAATCCCCATGATTGATACGGACATCCGGACCATACTCATTGTCGCGCTGAATAAATGCAGTTTGCAGTCCACAGGCCGAGGCTGCATCCAGATCGTCTTCATGCGCCGCCACCAGCATGACCTCGTTTGGCGACACCTCGAAAACCTCCGCGACGCCCAGATACGTTTCCGGATCGGGCTTGTAGTGTCTGAATACCTCGGCCGATAAAATCAAATCCCACGGCAATCCAGCGTGCTTGGCCATATTCGCCAGCAAGCCAAGATTGCCATTCGAGAGTGTGGTCATCGTGAAGTGCGACTTCAGTCTCAGCATGCCGGCCACCGTATCCGGCCAGGGTGCGAGACGATGCCATGCTCGGTTCAACTGATGACGACTTGATTCATCAAGATCAATGCCAAAGTCTTTCAAAATACGATCGAGAATAATTCGGTGTAGATCATCGATTTTGGTCCAACCGCGCTGACCCGACCGTACGTCATCCATTGCGGGTTTATAGCCGGCACGCCACGCGGAAGCAAAGCGGTTGCCATCAACCCCCGGCATCATCGCCTCAGCTTCGCGCCAGATCGAGCCATGCCAATCCACCACGGTACCAAAGACATCGAACGCGAGGATTTTGGGTCGCTTCATTTGGCTAAAAAATCAGTTACAGCTGCGGGATAAATCAGCGTGAGGCAGAAATCGGAATCAAAATTTCATTTCGTCGACGCCAAGGCAGCGTAAACGGGTCGTTGTATCGCGCGACTTGCGCGGGGCCGCTCGCTTCCAATTGCTTTGACGCCATCCACTGGCGCAGTTTGGTGGTTTGCTCTTGAATCGCGGCTTGGGTGGTGAAGCCACTGAACCGC
>JBJTXC010000204.1:0-3073 GCA_046082065.1 Burkholderiaceae bacterium | reverse complement strand
ATCAGCAACGCAGAGATGCGCAGCATCGGCCACAGAAAAGTGTAGAAGCGCTCGACGATATCCGCAGCAAGTAATGTCATGGCAGTTCAGCCTCTTGCGTCGGACGCATCGCCCTCAGGAAAACATCGCGGGGATGCGTTTGTAAACGTCGCGGGTGTAGTCGACCATCATGCCGAGCTGCCAGCCGCCGAACAGTGCGAGCGAGATACCCAGCGCGAGCAGTTTCGGAATAAACGACAGCGTCGCTTCGTTGATGGATGTAGCCGCTTGAATCACACCAATAAACAGACCCACGCCCAGCGCGACTAACAGCAGCGGACCGGAAATCAGCAACACGGCCCACAAAGCGCTGCGTGCCAGATCGATGACGGTTGCGATTTCCATGTGAATCTCCTATTTCTTTGATCAGGGCATAGCGAAGCTCGAAGCCAGCGAACCCATCAGCAAGCTCCAACCGTCAACCAGCACGAACAGCATTAATTTGAATGGCATCGAGATCATCATGGGTGACAGCATCATCATACCCATCGACATCAGTACCGAAGAAACGATCAGATCAATCACCACGAAAGGTATGTAAATCAGAAAGCCGATCGTGAACGCGCTTTTTAGTTCAGAGGTAATGAATGCAGGTACCAGCGTGGTAAAGGGTACGGATTCCGGACCTTCTAGTTCACCTTTGTTGCGCGAAATTTCCATGAACATCGAGATATCTTCTTCACGCGTCTGTGCCAGCATGAAACCGCGAATCGGTTTTTCTGCTTCTTCCAGCGCCTGATCGAATGCCATGCCTTGATTCATGTAAGGCAAGATCGCGTTGTTGTAGACATCGCTCATCACCGGCTGCATGATGAACAGCGTCAGGAACAGTGCCAGGCCTGCGAGTACCTGGTTGGGCGGTGTTTGGCCCGTACCGAGTGCCTGACGCAGAATCGAGAACACGATGATGATGCGAGTAAATGCAGTCATCATCAGCAGCATCGACGGCAGCAGTGTCAGCACTGTCATCAGTGCCAGCAATTGCAGCGTCAAGCTATAGGCTTGTACGCCACCTTTGCCCGTCGCTACCGTGACCACCGGCATGCCCTGGGCGAATGCTTCTGCGGGAATCAGTAATGACAGCGCGAGCAATAAAAAGAGGGTGATATGGCGTGCCATGATCAGACCTTGTCCTTGTTTTGCGCGGCGGCCAGCATGGCGGATAGCTTGCGCGCCATGGGGGCCAGTGAATTACCGCCTTCGTTGATGGTGGCGGTGGGTGTTGTATCGCTTGCCAACTCATCGGCACTCACCGGGAAGGTGGCAATCGCGTTAATTTGTTGTGGCGAGACGCCGATCAGTACATCCTGGTCTTTGACGCGCAGCAGCACCACTTTTTGGCGGGGCGCGACCGAGACCGACTCAATCACTTTGATCTTGCGAGTGGGCATGCCGAGCAGATTGCCACTCTGCATGCGCTTCAGTACATAAAGCACCCCAGCGAGTAGTGCGAGCACAATCGCGAAATTCATCGCGATGTAGAGCCAGTTCGTGGAGGCCATGAAACGTACCTGAAAAGTGTTTGTGGTTGATTACAGATTGCGCATGCGGTCAGATGCAGGCACCACGCGGGTCAGGCGAATACCATAGCGATCATTCACCAGCACCACTTCACCTTGCGCGACCACGGTGTCATTCACCAGCAGATCAAGCGGCTCGCCAGCGATGCGCTCGAGCTCGACCACCGAACCTTGCGTCAGACGCAGCAGATCGCGAATCTTCATTTTGGTACGGCCGACTTCCACTTTGATCGCAACCGAAATGTTCTGCAACACTTCCGGGTTGATCTGATGGTTGGGCATCGCGCCGGCTTGTGGCTCGGTGATCGCGTTGTCGTTATCTTGTACGGTATCGTTCATGATGCTTCCTCGTTGGTTAGAGGGTTTCGGGGCTGGTGGCGTGTTCGACGCGCACGGCAACATTGGGGCCAGACATACCTACCTGGCACTCGAAAGCGGGTAGACCACCGATGATCATGGTGGCGAGTTCCGGTTTTTTGAAAAACAGCAGATCGCCTTCCTTCAAGCCACTGACTTGATCGTAGTGCGCGACCACGGTGCCGAGCAGCACTTGAATTTCCAGTAGCGAATCGCCGACGGCCATGGTCAATTCATTGCGCCACTTCATGTCGGATTCTTCGCTACCGTCGGCCTGCACACGGTTACGCAGCAGATCGCGCAGTGGCTTCAGCGAAGCATAGGGGTAGACCAGATCAACAAAGCCCTTCACACCACCTGCGCTCTCGGTTTCGAAGCGCGACATGATGACCAGATCGTTTTCATCAGCGATCTGCGCAAATTGCGGGTTAATCTCCGAGCCGACATGATCAAAGTCGACCGACAGCAGCGGTGCCCAGGCCTCTTTCAGCGAGCGGAAGAACACCTCCAAGATGATCTTCACGATACGCGACTCAGTCGGCGTGAACATACGCGTTGGGGGCAACCAGTTCGCTGGTAGCGGCTCACCTTCTTTATCGGTCGCGCGGCGGCGTGGGCTGCCGGGCATACCGGAACCGGTGCCGCCAAAGAAGTTATCCAGCGCAGAAAAAACTAAAGTCGGCTCGATCGTCACCAGCGTAAAACCGCGTAGCGGATTAATACGGATGGTATTAACTGCAAGTGGTGGACGCAGATCTTTCAGGTAGTCGCCAAAGCGTATGATTTGTGCACGCGACGGATTGATACGTGGGCTGGTACGCAGCACCTCCATCAAACCCAGACGGAACAAGCGAACAAAACGCTCGTTGATCATCTCGATCGATGAGGTATTCACGCCCAGCGTGCTGTCCTCACTTGCCAGGTCATGTTTCTTGACCCGAGTCGTGAGGTTGAAGCCGGTATCAACCTCGATGGTGCCGTCGTCAACGCCCTGCGCCAAAGCGGCCAGTTCTTCCGGTGACAACAGATTACTTGTCTCAGCCATGGTGTCAGTCTTTTATCAAAAGGCCGGTGGTTTACTGCACCACGAATTCGCTGAACATGACTTCTTCGATACCACCGAAGCCTTCATATTTTTCAAGCAGCGAGTTGATCAC
>JBJTXC010000203.1:0-12177 GCA_046082065.1 Burkholderiaceae bacterium | reverse complement strand
GGTGTTGTCGAGTTTTGCCAGCGTAAGCGAGGGCAAGCTGTTGAGTGCGACTTTGACGACCGCAAGATCGGTATCCGGATCAGTGCCGACTAACTTGCCTTTTGCTTTTCGACCATCCGCTAACGCTACTTCGATCTCATCAGCGGATTCGATCACGTGATTGTTGGTGAGAATATATCCGTCCGGGCTGATGATGACACCCGAGCCCAGACTGAATTGGCGTTCATCTTGTGCGCCAAAATTGTCGCCGAAGAAGCGACGGAAGAAAGGATCATTATCGAAAGCGTGCGGCGATTGTCTGCCGGCCTTGGTGGTGTAGATGTTGACCACCGCTGGCATCGCTCTTTGCGAAGCTGCACGATAAGAATTGTGGAGTGCGGCGGCTGATCCATCTGCTTCGCGCACCGCCACCGTTGTCGAGATCAGCTGCCCGCCCGCAGGATGACGACCGAGCCATTCGGGTTTCAAGGTCGCTACAATGAACCAAAGCGCGAGTGCGACAGTGACAGTTTGCGCGAACAGCAACCACAGACGACGCATGACGAATCAGACCAAGATGAATACAAGCGGAACAGGCTTGGCGCGTGACACGTTGACCAAGCACCTTGCCGAGACGCTGGATATTAACCGGTTTCGTGATTACTGCCCAAACGGTCTGCAGGTTGAGGGTAAGCCACAGATCAGTCGTTTGATCACGGGTGTGACCGCCAGCCTTGCGCTGCTGGAGGCTGCAGTTGCAGTGCATGCCGACGCCCTGTTGGTTCATCATGGTTATTTTTGGCGTGGCGAAGATCCGCGTGTTGTCGGTAGCCGTCGGGCCAGGCTGAAACTACTGCTGGATCATGACATCAATCTTTTTGCATATCACTTGCCGCTGGATGCTCATCCCGAACTCGGTAATAACGCGCAGCTCGCCAAGCTGCTCGGATTTGAAACGACTGGGCGCTTCGGTGAACAAGATCTTGGATGGCTTGGTCGTGTGAATGTGTCGACGGTCGCTGATTTGGTGCAGGTAGTGCATATTGCCTTGGGCCGCACACCGCAACTGATTGGCGATCCCTCGCAGCGCGTTGAACGCGTGGCTTGGTGCACCGGCGCAGCGCAAAACGCATTCGAGCATGCAATCGATGCAGGTGCGAGTGTTTACTTGAGCGGCGAGATTTCTGAGCAAACCGTGCACTTAGCGCGCGAGACCGGTGTGGCGTACCTGGCGTGCGGTCACCATGCGACCGAGCGGTATGGTGTGCAAGCGCTGGGGAATCATGTCGCACAACAGTTCGGTATTCAGCATCAGTTCATTGATATTCCCAACCCCGTTTGAGTTGCTGTCATTGCAGCTTCAACAATAAAGAGGGGGTGCTAATGAATAGGCGTTGCGCGCTAATTTGTTAGCGCAACGCATCGGAACTTAGCGCTTCCAATATTTACCGAGGAAACGTTTGCTCAATTTCCTCAAGAATTCACATGTCAGCCTTTGGCTTGTCAAAGCCATGCAGGGTCATGGTGGTTGAAGATGACCTGGTCACCCGACGAATTATTTGTCACGCTATCGAACGCGAGCCATCGCTGATGCTTTGTTCTGCCGTTGGTACCGTGCGCGACGCGCGTCGATATTTGATTCAATCGCCGATTGATTTGCTGCTCGCCGACCTGGGGTTGCCTGATGGGTCGGGGATCAGTGTAATTCGCGCGTGTCGCCAATATCAGCCACGCGCGGATATCTTGGTGATTTCCATGTCCAGCGAGGAAGAGCAAATTCTCGCGTGCATTGAGGCGGGTGCGGTGGGCTATGTGCTGAAAGAGTCCATACAGTCGAATCTCATGAGCGCCATCGTTGATTTGCGTTCCGGCGGCTCACCGATCAGCCCCGCGATCGCGCGCAAAGTTCTACTTCGTATGCGTCATGGCGTCAGCGGCAGGATCAGTCAGCTTGGCAGTGAGCCAAGCTGCAGTTTGCTGACCCGGCGCGAATGCCTGATTCTGGATTCCATTTCACGCGGTGGTAGCTATGCCAAGGTGGCTGATGCGTTCGGATTATCGATAGGCACCGTGCAGACACACATCAAGCACATCTATGCAAAATTGGGCGTTCACTCGCGCACCGAGGCGATTGTCGAGGCGCAGCGGCGCGGGCTGATCCCGTTGCAGTCTCTGCCGACCTGACCTGATGCGTGCTCGATTGGACAGTCGAGTGTCGGTCATCCCGATATCTTTTTAATAAATGATTTTAAACATTTGACAAGAGATTGGCGCGATTCGCCGAATTCAAGTCAGCATCACGCCGGTCGGTCGGTCGAATTGTCGGAATGGCAATCGGCACGATCGTTTTTCGACGCGATCAGTCCTCCTTACGGTTCACTCTCTGCTCCGATATAATGGAAGGTTGCGGGAAGTTCCCTCGGATTTTCGATTGACTATGTTTGGCCGGGCTGGCGGTGTCAACGCTACGCGCCATCGTCATCGACATCCGCTTTGAATTTGATGATGCGTTCAAACCATTTTGATTTGCAATTTCTTTGATTGGGGTTGTCATGAGTGACGAGAATCAGGTCGACTCGGGCCGGCGTGGCCTGTTGGTCGCGACTGCGGCTGCGGGCGGCGTGGCTGGTGTGGCGGGTGCTGGCGCGTTTGTCGCCACATTCGAACCATCCGAGCGAGCGAAAGCAGCGGGCGCACCGGTCGAGGTGGACGTGGCTGATTTGAAGCCGGGCGAGATGAAGACCGTCGAATGGCGCGGCAAGCCGGTGTGGGTCCTGCGCCGTACGCCGGAGATGGTGTCCTCGTTGCAAAAGACAGGCGGCGATCTGGCCGACCCGAAATCCGAGCGTAACCCCGACGACTTAACGCCTGAATATGCGCGCAACGAACATCGCTCGATCAAGCCTGAGTTTTTGGTCACTGTCGGCATTTGCAGTCACCTAGGCTGCTCGCCAACACCCAAATTGGAAACTGGCGCTCAGCCATCGCTCTCCAGCGATTGGCAAGGTGGTTTCTTGTGCCCTTGCCATGGTTCGACATTCGATCTGGCCGGGCGTGTTTTCAAGAACAAACCTGCACCGGATAACTTGCAGGTCCCACGTCATATGTACACCAGCGATACCCGCATCGTGATTGGTAAAGACGAGAAAGGCGAGGCCTAATCATGGCATTCCATGAAACCAAACTGCCGGCTGACGCGCCGGTCGCGCAAAAGGCGCTGTCCTGGGTCGATGATCGATTCCCACTCACAAAAATTTGGAATGATCAGTGGGGTAAGTATTACGCGCCCAAGAACTTCAACGTGTTTTATTTATTTGGCTCACTCGCCGCATTGGTGCTGGTGATTCAGATTGTCACCGGGATTTTCCTGGTCATGAATTACAAGCCGGATGCAAACCTCGCGTTCGCCTCGGTTGAATACATCATGCGCGAAGTGCCATGGGGCTGGTTGGTGCGTTACATGCATTCGACAGGTGCTTCAGCCTTCTTCATCGTGGTCTATCTGCACATGACACGCGGCTTGCTATACGGCTCGTACCGCAAGCCACGTGAGTTGATTTGGCTGTTCGGTGTCGGGATTTTCCTGTGCCTGATGGCGGAGGCATTCTTTGGCTATCTGCTGCCGTGGGGCCAGATGTCTTACTGGGGCGCGCAGGTCATTGTCAACTTGTTCGGCGCGATCCCTTTCATTGGCCCAGACCTGTCGCTTTGGATTCGCGGAGACTATGTGGTTTCGGATGCAACGCTGAACCGCTTCTTCGCATTCCATGTCATCGCCATTCCGTTGGTGCTGCTGGGTTTGGTGATGGCGCATTTGATCGCGTTGCACGAGGTCGGCTCCAATAATCCGGATGGCGTTGAAGTGAAAGAAAACCTTGGGCCGGATGGACATGGTGTCGATGCGATTCCTTCGCATCCTTACTACACCACCAAGGACATATTTGGCGTCTCCTGCTTCCTGTTCATTTTCAGTGCGGTCGTGTTTTATGCACCGGAGTTTGGCGGCTATTTCCTCGAGTACAACAACTTCATTCCTGCGGATCCGTTGAAGACCCCAGCGCACATCGCGCCGGTTTGGTATTTCACGCCGTTTTACTCGATTTTGCGTGCGACAACGTCGCAGTTCATGTACGCGTTGATTCTTGGCGTGTTGGCCTATGGCGCATTGATCATGATGAAAACCCAGTTGCCATCCCGCCAGAAGCAAGCGGCGATGGGCATTGCGGTCATCACGGCGATTTTGATGCTGGTGTTCGACGCCAAATTCTGGGGCGTGGTGCTGATGGGTGTGTCGGTGCTGATCATTGCACTCATGCCCTGGATTGACCACTCGCCGGTCAAGTCGATTCGCTATCGTCCTGATTGGCACAAGTGGGTCTACATCGTGTTCGGTATCTCTTTCCTGATCCTCGGCTACCTGGGCGTACAAGCGCCAACTGCAGGGCGCACGCTGGCGGCACAGATCTGCACCCTCATCTACTTTGGCTTCTTCCTGCTGATGCCCTGGTGGAGCGCGATGGGCGAGTTCAAGTCGGTGCCTAACCGTGTGAACTTCAAGCCGCACTGAGCCGCAAAGGAAAAACAATGAAACTCATGAAAAAATTTCTTATTGCGCTGGCGCTGGTTCCTGCGTTATCGCTTGCGTCGGAAGGGGGCTATCCGCTTGATCATGCGCCCGACCGGTCACGCCAGTTGTCTGCACTGCAAAACGGCGCGAAATTATTTGTCAATTACTGTCTGAATTGTCACGCAGCCTCACTGGTTCGTTACAACCGTTTGCGCGATATCGGTTTGTCCGAGCAGCAGATCCGCGAGAATCTGCTGTTCACCAGCGACAAAGTGGGTGATCTGATGAAGACCGCCATGAATGAGAAAGATGCCAAGGCGTGGTTTGGTGCTGTACCACCAGACCTCTCCGTGCTGGTGCGCGCCAAGTCATCTTCAGAAGGTACCGGCACTGATTACGTTTACACCTACTTGCGCACTTATTATCAAGACGAAAGCCGCGCGACGGGTTGGAACAACCTGGTTTACCCGAACGTTGGCATGCCACACGTGCTGTGGGAGCTACAGGGTGTGCGCAAGGCGAAATTCGTCGAACAAAAAGATCCACATGAAGAGGGAAAAACGGTACACCGGTTCGCTGGTTTCCAACAAGTTACGCCGGGCAAGTTGAGCCAGTATGAGTTCGACTCTCAAGTCGGCGATCTGGTCGCGTTCATGGATTGGATGTCCGAGCCGGTAAAGGCAAAGCGGCAGGCCATCGGCTTTTGGGTTTTGCTGTTGCTGGCCTTGCTGGTACTGCTGACCTGGCGTTTGAACGCGTCGTTCTGGAGAGAGGTCAAGTAAGCAGTTCCGCGTCATTTGCCGCCTCAGTTCAGCGGCGTAGTGAGTGGCGGATAGCGCGGAATATCCCAACGCAGGGTGAGGCGGTTGCCGTCTCACCCTTTTGTTTCAAGGAACGGTAATCATGATGGTTCTCTACTCGGGCACAACCTGCCCGTTTTCGCAACGTTGCCGCCTGGTGCTATTCGAGAAAGGCATGGATTTCGAGATCCGTGACGTTGATCTGTTCAACAAGCCCGAAGACATCTCGACCATGAATCCTTATGGTCAGGTACCGATTCTGGTCGAGCGTGAGCTGGTGCTGTATGAGTCCAACATCATCAACGAATACATCGACGAGCGGTTTCCCCATCCGCAACTGATGCCCGCCGATCCGCTCATGCGAGCGCGTGCACGACTGATGCTGTTCAACTTCGAGAAAGAATTGTTCATCCACGTTCACACCTTGGAGAATGAAAAATCTCGTTCGGCAGAAAAAGCGCACGAAAAGGCTCGCCAGGAAATTCGCGATCGCCTCACTCAGCTCGCCCCACTGTTTTTGAAGAACAAGTACATGTTGGGCGAGGAGTTTTCCATGCTGGATGTGGCCATCGCCCCGCTGTTGTGGCGTCTTGACTACTACGGTATCGATTTGTCCAAGACGGCCGCACCATTGCTGAAGTATGCTGAGCGCATCTTCTCCAGACCTGCATACATTGAAGCGCTGACGCCTTCCGAGAAGGTGATGCGCCGCTAAAGAGAACGCTTCACTGGCAATGAGCGAGACTTCCACCAAGCCCTATCTGCTCCGTGCACTCTATGAATGGTGCACGGACAACGGTTTCACACCGTACATTGTGGTGGCGGTTGATGCGTATACGCGGGTGCCGATGGAGTTCGTCAAAAATAGCGAGATTGTCCTCAACATCAGCTTCGAGGCAAAGGGCAATCTGAAGATGGACAATGACCTCATCACCTTCAAAGCCAGATTCGGTGGTGTATCGCGCGAAATCGAGATCCCGGTCGATAATGTGAGCGCGATCTATGCGCGGGAAAATGGTCAGGGCATGGCTTTTGAAGTGAAGCGGGGAGACGCGGCTGAAGGTACCAAGTCGAAACCGCTGTCACCCAAAGCCGAACCCAAGGCAACGCCACTGGCCGCCGTTACCCAAAAATCCAACGACGATTCCAACCAAGGCGACGATGAACCGCCACCCAAAAAGGGCGGTCGCCCGAGGCTCACCAGAATCAAATAACGTATAATCCGCGGCGTCGCCGGCTTAGCTCATCTGGTAGAGCACTTGATTTGTAATCATGGGGTGGCGGGTTCGAGTCCTGCAGTCGGCACCAAATCACTTTGCAAGCTAAAAAAACGCCCGACTGAATCGGGCGTTTTTGTTTTTTTAGCAGCACCGCGCGATTCTGCCATTGCCGCCATAGCGAGCCTCTTGCCGCTCGCGAAAAAATGCTTCGTAAGTCATTGGCGTTTGATCCGGATGGTTCAATTGCATATGGTTCAGGTAGTTGTCGTAATCAGGTAGCCCAACCATCAGCCGCGCAGTCTGGCCGAGGTAGGCACCGAATTTTCCGAGCTCGCTGAACATAATGACGCCTATCGATCAGGCTGACACGGTGTTGATCGGTACCGCAGCTGCCTCGACTGTCGTCGGCTCGCGCTCTCTCAGCGCGATCAGGCAAGAGCGAATACCAAACACCAGAATAGACAGCACCACCGCGATAAAGATCGCAGCGAGTGTGGCATCGATGTAATCATTCACAATGATCTGATGCATCTGCTCGGGTGATTTGGCTGGCGCCAATACCTCACCGTTGGCGGCTGCGTTTTGGAATTTGGCAGCGTGCGCCAGGAAACCAATCTTCGGATTTTCGTGGAAGATTTTCTGATAACCCGCCGTCATGGTGCAGATCAGCAGCCAGACCGTCGGCACGATAGTGACCCAAGCGAACTTTTCACGTTTCATCTTGAATACCACCACGGTAGCGAGAATCAGCGCGACCGTCGCCAGCATTTGATTGGAAATACCAAACAGCGGCCATAGCGTGTTGATGCCACCAAGCGGATCGACGACGCCTTGATAGAGGAAGTAACCCCAGGCGCCGACACACAGCAGCGTCGCAATGATGTTCGACGCCAGATCCGGTACAGCGCGGAATGGCGGTACCAAGGTGCGCAGTAAATCTTGCAACATGAAACGGCCGACGCGCGTCCCAGCATCCACTGCGGTCAAGATGAACAACGCCTCGAACAAAATGGCGAAGTGGTACCAGAACGCCATCAAAGCTTTGCCGCCGACCATCTCGGAAAAAATATAAGCCATGCCTACCGCCAGCGTTGGCGCACCACCGGTGCGAGAGATGATGGTCGCTTCGCCGACATCTTTGGCTGTTTGCTGCAACATCTCGGGTGTAACAACAAACCCCCACTGACTGATCGCGGCCGCGGCCGACTCGGGGGTGGTCCCCAGCACTGCGGCGGGACTGTTCATCGCAAAGTAGACACCCGGTTCAATCACCGAAGCAGCAACCAACGCCATGATGGCGACGAATGATTCCATCAACATGCCGCCGTAGCCAATGTAGGGCATATGCCGCTCGTTTTCGAGCAACTTGGGGGTGGTGCCGGACGATATCAGCGAGTGAAAACCTGATACTGCGCCGCAGGCAATCGTAATGAACAAGAACGGAAACAGCGTGCCCGACCAAACCGGGCCGGTGCCCTCAATGAACTTTGTCATTGCGGGCATTTTAAGGTCTGGCGCCACCACCAGAATGCCGATCGCCAACGCGACGATCGCGCCAATTTTCAGGAAGGTCGATAGATAGTCGCGCGGCGCGAGCAACAGCCACACCGGCAACACGGACGCAACGATGCCGTAAATCAGCAGCATGCCGGTCAACTGTTTGCCGTTGAAGGTGAACGCCGGTCCCCAGTAGGGGTCAGCGGCGATATGGCCGCCGTACACAATCGATGCCATCAACAGCACGAAGCCGATGATCGATACTTCACCGACGCTGCCCGGCCGCAAATAGCGGCTGTAGATGCCCATGAAGAATGCGATGGGGATCGTGGCTGCAACGGTGAACGTGCCCCACGGGCTCTCAGCCAGCGCCTTCACCACGATCAGCGCCAGTACAGCCAGCAGAATCGTCATGATCATGAAGGTGCCAAACAGTGCGATCACACCCGGTACGAGACCAAGCTCGCTCTTCACCAGGTCGCCCAGCGAGCGGCCATCGCGACGCGTCGAGACAAACAGAATCATGAAGTCTTGCACAGCGCCCGCCAGCAGCACACCAACGATCAGCCACAGCATGCCGGGCAAATAACCCATCTGCGCGGCAAGCACCGGCCCGACCAGTGGCCCAGCGCCCGCAATAGCGGCAAAGTGATGGCCGAACAAAACATGTTTGTTGGTTGGCACGAAATCGAGGCCATCGTTGAGGCGAGTCGCCGGGGTGGCGCGGTTGGCGTCGAGTTGCATCACGCGGTTGGCGATGAATTGCGCGTAATAGCGATACCCGATCAGATAAATCGAGATGGCAGCGACCACGATCCATAGCGCATTGATGGTTTCACCTCTTGCCAGCGCAATCGTTCCCATTGCGAACGCGCCAAGAACGGCCAGCGACACCCATCCTGCTTGTTTGACGATTGATCCCATGAAGTACCTCCGGTAACACGCAGCCTGAGCGATTGCATCGCCCGGTGCTGAACACAGGTTTTGTTCGGTGATAAAACTGCTGGATTATAGCCTTGAGCCCCATGGTTTAAGGGCGTCGAATGTCACCCGGCAGCCGATATTCAATCGCCATGCTAAATTCCAATCATTCACGAGATGGAGGCAGGATGCGACAACTGGTTTTACTGCTGGTGCTGGGTGTTTGCATGGGTATGTCGGCGCATGCCGATGATCGGGTCGAGCACGGCGATTGGGCTTCGCAATTTCGGGATGGCATGGGCGAGGCATCGACCCACGACAACGGCAAAGCCATGTTCGGCATGCTGTGTGCGGACCGCCTGTGCCGCTACTACTTTGCGAATGGCATGCCCTGCGAGGCCGGTCTTAACTACCCCATCATGCTGACCACCAAGTTGGGTGCTGTTGCGTTGGACTCAGTCTGCGAGCCGATGGAAACCGCGAATGGTGAGGTCATGCTGTACTGGTTCGGCGAGTCAGCTCAAATCAACGATGCGTTGGCAAGCTCGGAGTCGATCGGCTTCGCTTTCCCGCTGACCAGCGGGCATTTCCGTACAAACGTTTTTTCCATGACCGGCTACAACGAGGCGATTGGCCGCATGGTGGGGGTTTTGCTGGAGCGGCAGGAACAGCCATCCCAAGAAGCGATTACCTCGCCCGTCCCTGAGCAGGTGCCTGACGGCGAGCCAGTACCCACCGACATCGAGATCAAACAAATTTAGCGCGTGTCATTTGGCGCGCTGCCGCGTGCCTGAAATTTACGACGGCTTCAAACCTTGCCACTCGGGTGCCAAGGTTTGCTCAATGCCGATCATCTCGGCAACGCGACCCACGGTGTGGTCGATCATCTCGTTGATAGATTGCGGGCGCTGATATAGCGCGGGCAGTGGTGGGAAAATGATGCCGCCCATTTCCGTGACAGCGGTCATGTTGCGCAGGTGTGCCAGATTGAACGGAGTCTCGCGCACCATCAGGATCAGTCGGCGCCGCTCCTTGAGCGTGACATCTGCGGCGCGAGTGATCAGGTTGTCGCACAGGCCGTGAGCCACCGCAGCTAGCGTCTTCATCGAGCACGGCGCGACCACCATGGCGTCGGCCCGGAACGAGCCACTGGCTACGCATGCACCCATGTCGCGCACACTGTGAACGTGATTAGCCAGCGCCTCGATATCCTTGCGCTTGAGGTCGAGTTCGTGATGAAGATTGAGCGCGGCTGCATCAGAGATCATCAGATGCGTTTCGACGTCCGGCGTGACCTGCAGCAGCTCCAGCAGCCGCACGCCGTAGCGCGCGCCTGATGCGCCGGTGATGGCGACGATCAGGCGCCTCAATTGCTCAACCCTTGAGCAATGCTTCGAGTTCGCCCGACTGATGCATCTCGCCGAGGATGTCGGCGCCACCCACAAATTCGCCTTTGACATACAGCTGCGGGATGGTGGGCCAGTTGGAAAAATCCTTGATGCCCTGGCGCACGTCATCATCTTCCAGCACGTTCACGGTCACCAGATTGTCTACGCCCACCGACTTCAATAGTTCGATCGCGCGACCCGAGAACCCGCACTGCGGAAATTGGGCGGTACCCTTCATGAATAGCACCACCGGGTGCGTGGTGACGGTTTCCTTGATCCAGGCTTGCACATCGCTCATAGACGGATATCCTTCATGGGCATAACTAACGGACCGACATTATAGGGGTTTGCCGTTATGGTTGCCTTGAAGCACCGCGCCGGTAACACGCTCGATCCCCGCTAAATCCGGCCAGCTTGGGATTTGCTGCCAGCTAGCTTTTTGCAGCAAGGCGCGCACTGCCACCGACTGATCATAGCCGTGCTCAAGCAGTAGCCAGCCGCCCGGTTTGAGGTGCGATGCTGCGCCATCAATGATGCTACCGATGTGCATCATGCCGTTTGCTTCGTCGGTCAGGGCAGCGCGTGGCTCAAATCGCAAATCGCCTTGCAGCAGATGAGGATCGCTGGCCGCGATGTAGGGTGGATTGCTGATGACCAGATCAAATTGACCCTCGACCTGATCGAACCAATCGCCTTGAATGAATTGCATGCCGACCGCGTGCGCTGCTGCATTTTTACGCGCGACGGCGAGCGCCGCCTCGCTGATATCGGTGGCCGTCACCTGCGCATCACGACGTGCGTGCGCGAGTGCGACAGCGATTGCTCCCGAGCCTGTACCCAGGTCGAGCGCGGTGCCGCCTTTCGGCAACTTGTCCGCGGCGAGGTCAACCAATAACTCCGTCTCGTGCCGCGGGATTAATACATCGGCTGTGATCTCGAATCGAAGCCCGTGAAACTCGCGCTCGCCTGTCAGGTAAGCAATTGGTTCACCTTGCATGCGACGCATGAATAGTGCGCTGATCTCGGTCACTTGCTGCGGCTGCAGCTCATCTTTACTGCGAATCACGACTTGTACTCGCGTGCATTTCAGCGCATGCGCCAGCAGTACCTGTGCTTCCAGCGGATCGATCAGCGATAACTTGAGCAAGGCCTCGATGTTCATGCGCGCGGCCGATGGGTCAATGAAATCAGCGCAGCGAGCAGCGCAAATACGACAAACCAGATCAATGCCCACGATGGTATCGACAAACCCAAGATACGCTCGTACTCGGTCGTACAGAGCCCGTCAGCTTGAAACAGCGCAGGGAACCAACGCGCGGTGACGATCTCGTTGAGCGAGGTCTCCAGAGGATCGATACCGCACGAGACACCGGGATGGGCCTTGACCCACAGATGGCGGATGGCGACGCCAGCACCAGCCAACGCTGCCAGGCTGGTCAGTACAGCACCAAGCCACACCAAGCGCGATGGCATCACCAAACTGAGTAGCGCGATGATCGCGACGGCAGCGAATGCATAGCGCTGCAAGATACACAGCGGACAAGGCAGCATCTCAAGCTGCAGCTGCAGGTAAACACCAACCGCGAGCATGCTGATACAAGCCAGCGCAATCAGTAGCAGCAGAGGTTTGCCGAATAAGCTCGTATTCATTGCATCGTGTCCGATAGGGCAGCGAGTTGATCCGCTTGATACTCCGTGGTCAGTGCCAACATCAGCTCATCCAGATCCCCGTCCATGATGGTATCGAGTTTGTACAGGGTCAGATTGATTCTGTGATCAGTCAGTCGACCTTGAGGGAAATTGTA
>JBJTXC010000202.1:0-2050 GCA_046082065.1 Burkholderiaceae bacterium | reverse complement strand
CAGGCGGTGCCAGCCTTGTCTTTCGAAGTCAGGCAAAAGCTGAATCAGTTCAAGCCCGAGACCCTGGGGCAAGCGTCACGCATCGCCGGGGTGACGCCGGCCGCCATCTCTTTGTTGCTGATCCACTTGAAAAAGCGCGGGTTCGCCACCGCCACCGCTGCCGACCACGGCAAGAGCGCCGCGTGAATCATGATGCAATCGCAGGGGCTGCATGCCCAACTCGAACACGGTGCTCAGCAACTCGGATTGAACTTGTCAGCAGAGTGCCTTCAGCAGCTGATCGATTACCTCGCGTTGCTGCACAAGTGGAACAAGGTTTACAACCTCACCGCGGTTCGAGATTCGGAGCATATGCTGACGCATCACCTGCTCGATTGCCTCGCAGCACTGCATGCTTACGTAAACGCGCGGCGGGTGCTGGATGTGGGTTCGGGCGGCGGTTTGCCGGGTGTGGTGATAGCGATTTGGGCCGCGTGGCATGCGCCTGCCATGCGCGTCGACCTGATCGATACAGTGCACAAGAAAACAGCTTTTTTGACTCAGGTAAAAGCCGAGCTGAAACTGACCAATCTGACTGTGCATACCGGCCGCGTCGAGCAACTTGTCGTCGAGCAACCGTTCGACTTGATTACGTCGAGAGCATTTGCAGCGTTGGCCGACTTTATCCATTTGTCCGGCCATCTGCTCGCTGCAAGCGGCAAACTGGTTGCCATGAAAGGTCCAGCTTTCGCGTCCGAGTTGGAAGCGATACCTTTACCATGGCGGCTTGAAAAAACAGAAGCGCTTAGCGTCCCGCAAATGACAAGCGATCGATATCTAATTACCTTGGTGCGTGCCAATGACTAGTTCGACTCATTCCAAACCCACCGTGTTGGCAAAAACATTTTGTATCGCCAACCAAAAAGGTGGCGTCGGCAAGACCACGACCGCAGTCAATTTGGCAGCAGGCTTGGTCGAATTAAAAAAACGCGTGTTGCTCGTCGATCTCGACCCGCAAGGTAACGCCACCATGGGTGCCGGCGTCGATAAATCCAAACTGGAGAGTTCGGTGTACCAAGTGCTGCTTGGTATGTCCGATTTGAAATCTGCACTGCAAAAATCCGACAGCGGAAATTTTGATGTGCTCCCAGCCAATCGAGACCTGGCCGGTGCAGAAATTGAAATGGTCGAACTCGATCAACGCGAAACACGATTGCGCCAAGCGCTCGCCACCGTCGAGGCGGATTACGACTTTGTGCTGATTGACTGCCCACCTGCCTTATCCATGCTGACTTTGAACGGGCTGTGTGCAGCACATGGCGTGATTATTCCCATGCAGTGCGAGTACTACGCACTGGAGGGCTTATCGGATTTAGTCAACACCATCAAAATCGTGCATGCAAAAATGAATCCGGATTTAAAAGTCATTGGTTTGCTGCGCGTGATGTTTGATCCACGCATGATGTTGTCGCAGCAAGTCTCGATCCAGCTGGAAAAACATTTCGGAGAAAAAGTTTTCAAGACCATTATTCCTCGTAATGTTCGATTGGCGGAGGCGCCGTCGTATGGCATACCTGGCGTGATTTTCGATCCCGCGTCCAAAGGCGCGCAGGCATACACCAGTTTTGGTAAAGAGTTGGTGAATCGAATCGCAGCGCTGTAGAGACTCGCAATTCGTCCCAGCGCGCCCCACCGGTCGAACTAGCCTTCAACCAACACCACCATCATGATCAACAAGAAACCTAAAGGTCTGGGCCGCGGTCTGGACGCACTATTGGGCGGCTCCGCCAGCTTCACAGATGAGGCAAGCCAGAGCGGCAATGCCACCGCATCGCTACCAGTTACTGCTTTGCAGGCCGGTAAATACCAGCCCCGCACCACGATGGACTAGGCTGCATTGCGTGAATTAGCCGACTCGATCCGGTCCCAGGGCGTACTGCAAGCTATCCTGGTGCGGCCGATCGAGGGCAGCCAAATCGGCGCGACACATGAAATCATCGCTGGCGAACGTCGCTTCCGAGCGGCGAAGTTGGCGGGCTTGTCGGAAGTACCCGTGCTGGTGAGGGAGGTT
>JBJTXC010000201.1:0-2454 GCA_046082065.1 Burkholderiaceae bacterium | reverse complement strand
CGGGTCGGCTTGGTGCATGGAAGGCTCAAGCCAGCCGAAAAACAAGCCACCATGGATGCATTCGCGCAAGGACACCTCCATCTGCTGGTGGCGACCACGGTGATCGAGGTCGGTGTCGACGTCCCGAATGCCTCGCTGATGGTGATAGAACATGCCGAACGATTCGGCTTGTCGCAGCTGCATCAGCTACGCGGTCGCGTCGGTCGTGGGGACGCGGCCAGCGTCTGCCTTCTGCTGTTTCAGGGTCCGCTGGGGCCAGTAGCACAGCAGCGGCTGGCGATCATGCGCGAGAGCAGTGATGGCTTCGAAATCGCTCGCCGCGATCTGGCCATTCGAGGCCCGGGCGAATTCCTCGGTGCCCGTCAATCGGGCCAGGCCATGCTGCGATTTGCGGACCTGGAGAAAGATCAGTGGCTGGTCGAGCGCGCACGCGACGTGGCAGTCACGCTGCTGGCACAACAGCCCGAGGTAGCCGAGGCCCACCTGGCCCGCTGGCTGGGGGCGCGCGAGGATTTTCTGCGGGTTTGAATGGTTTTTAAAATCAGCACATTCCGATGTTCTGTGCGACACTGTATTTCATGACCTTGACGGAATTGAAATACATCGTTGCCGTGGCCCGCGAGAAACATTTCGGTCGCGCGGCCGAGGCCTGTTTCGTCGCTCAGCCAACCCTGTCGGTCGCGATCAAGAAGCTGGAGGATGAACTTGGCGTAGCGATTTTCGAGCGCGGTGGCTCGGAAGTCACGGTCACACCGATCGGCGCACAGATCATCGCGCAAGCGGAACATGTGCTTGAGCAGACCTCGTATATCAAGAACATCGCCAACCAGAACAAGGATCCGCTGGTGGGTCCACTGCGGGTTGGTGTGATCTACACCATCGCTCCGTATCTACTCCCGCAATTGGTGCCGAGGCTGATTGAGCAGATACCGCAAATGCCGTTGGTGCTGCAAGAAAACTTCACGGTCAAGCTACTCGAGTTATTGCGATCGGGTGAATTGGACGCCGCCATCATGGCCCTGCCATTCAACGATCAGGGGTTGATGGTTCAAGCCATGTATGACGAGCCGTTCATGGTCGCGGTACCGCGTAACCACCACTGGTGTGACCGGCCCCGTGTCAGTGCCGAGGAATTGAAAGACGAGACCATGCTGCTGCTCGGTGCCGGCCACTGCTTTCGAGACCAAGTGTTGGAGGTTTGCCCTGAGATATCGCGCTACTCGACCTCGGGTGGCGGCATTGCGCGCACCTTTGAGGGGTCGTCGCTCGAAACGATTCGTCACATGGTGGCGTCCGGCATCGGTATCACGGTGCTACCCAAGGCGTCGGTGCCCGCAGCCAGTACCACGAAAGACATGCTGCGCTACCTGCCCTTTGATGAACCCACGCCCTCTCGCCGCGTGGTGATTGCCTGGCGCAAGAGCTTTACGCGCCAAGGGGCTATCGAGGCAGTACGACAGATCGTGCTGTCGTGCAGCTTGAACGGCGTGACCATGCTGCCCGACGCTCACCAGGCCGAGCACTAGTCTCGTTCCAAGCACTCCCTGCCAAGAACCACCTTGCAGCCACTGCGCGCTACACTTGCGCTCATGTCGACTGCACACCCGGCGCTCCATAAACTCAAGCTGTACGCACGTTTGGTGCGTCTTGATAAACCGATCGGTAGCTTGCTACTACTTTGGCCGACGCTGTCAGCGCTTTGGCTGGCGTCGAACGGCCATCCTGATCCGATGCTGGTCGTGATCTTCAGCGTCGGAACCGTACTGATGCGCTCCGCAGGCTGCGCTATCAATGACTATGCCGATCGCGAGTTTGATCGGCATGTCAAGCGTACCGCCGAACGTCCGCTCACTTCGGGTCAGATCACCGCGCGTGAAGCGATCGCGGTCGCAGTCATACTGGCGCTACTCTCGTTTGCGCTGATACTGCCGCTCAATACGCTGACCCATCAACTCTCCGTGGTCGCGGTGATCGTTGCTGCGACTTATCCTTATTTCAAACGTTTTTTCGCGCTACCCCAAGCCTATCTGGGTATTGCATTCGGCTTTGGTATTCCGATGGCTTATGCAGCCGTACTTGGCAGCGTGCCCATCGAAGCATGGGTGCTACTGATCGCCAATGTATTTTGGGCACTGGCCTATGACACCGAGTATGCGATGGTTGATCGTGATGATGATCTGATCATTGGCATTCGTACCTCGGCGATCACCTTCGGGCGCTTCGATGTACTGGCCGTGATGCTGTGTTACGGCATGCATCTACTGCTGGTGGCTCTGGTCGGCGCCAGTTATCAAATGGGTGCATGGTTTTACCTCGGCCTGGTCATTGCAACGTGCATCGCCGCTTATCACTACCTGCTGATTCGTGATCGTGACCGGCTACGCTGCTTTGCTGCGTTTCGTCACAACAATTGGCTCGGTGCTGCCGTGTTCGCAGGTATCGTGCTTGGCTAGC
>JBJTXC010000200.1:0-4232 GCA_046082065.1 Burkholderiaceae bacterium | reverse complement strand
GGGTAAGCCTCGGCGTGAATGTAAGAGATTTCTTTCAGCTTCAGCGCACCTTCCAACGCAATTGGGTAATGCAAGCCACGGCCGAGGAATAACGCATTTTCTTTACGCGCAAACGCTTCAGCCCAGGCAATGATCTGCGGTTCCAACGCCAGCACTGATGAGATGGCGACGGGAAGGTGACGCACATGTTTCAAATACTCAGCCTCGGTCTCGTCGTTTAAGCGACCGCGCAGCTTCGCGAGCGTCAGCGTCAGCAAAAACAAGGCAGTGAGTTGCGTGGTGAACGCTTTGGTAGAAGCGACACCAATTTCTACACCGGCACGTGTCAAATAAGCCAAAGTCGTTTCACCTACCATGGCCGAGGTGGCGACATTACAAATCGCCAGTGAGTGACGATGACCAAGCTGCTTGGCGTATTTCAGCGCAGCGAGGGTATCGGCCGTTTCACCGGATTGCGATATCACCACAACCAAGGCATTCGGATTCACTGCGGGTTCTCGGTAGCGGTACTCGCTGGCGATTTCTACTTGGGTGGGAATGCCGGCAATTGATTCAAGCCAGTAGCGTGCGGTCATGCCGGAGTAGTAGCTGGTACCGCAGGCGAGAATCTGAATGCTATCGATAGCTGCGAATACGTCGCCGGCCCGATCGCCAAATAAATCCGGTGCGAAGCCGAGGACACCTTCGAGCGTATCGCTGATCGCAGCGGGTTGCTCGAAAATCTCTTTTTGCATGTAGTGACGGTATGGGCCAAGATCAATCGCCCCGGAATAGGCATGTACGGTTTGGGTTGATCGGCTGACGGCTTGATCCGCTTTATCGGTGATGCGCGCGCCTTCAAGCGTGACATCGACGACATCGCCTTCTTCCAGATAAATAATCTGATCAGTGCTGCCTGCCAACGCCATCGCATCCGAGGCAATGAAAGTTTCGCCTTGACCAATACCCACCACCAGCGGGCAGCCCAGACGTGCGCCAACCACACGATGAGGTTCGTCGTCGCAGAACACGGCAATCGCAAATGCGCCATGCAATTGTTTGACCGCTTTTTGCACTGTGTGTAGCAAATCGCCGTCGTAAAGGTCATGAATCAAATGAGCGACCGCTTCGGTGTCGGTCTGTGACTCGAACACGTAACCTTTTTTGATCAAGCCTTCACGCAGTGATTCATAGTTTTCGATAATACCGTTATGCACCAGCGCGATCTTGGCGCGGTCTGGCTTACCCGAAAAATGAGGGTGCGCGTTGTTGGTGGCCGGCGCGCCGTGCGTGGCCCAGCGAGTGTGGGCGATGCCAGTGTGACCGCTGAGTGCCGTGCTATCGACTTGGGCTGCCAACTCGGCCACGCGCGACACACTGCGGGAACGCTTGAGCCCTTGCTGGTGTACCGCGACGCCACACGAGTCGTAGCCGCGATACTCGAGTCGACGCAAACCTTCGAGCAGAACCGGAACGATATTACGTTGAGCGACGGCGCCGACAATACCGCACATGGGATGTCCTATTTCTTCGTTTTGACTGGCCGCTGCCAGCCGCTGATACTGGTTTGCTTGGCGCGTGATACGGTCAGGCTAGCCGGCGGGGCGTCTTTGGTGAGTGTGGTGCCTGCACCTAGCGTTGCGCCTTTACCGACCGTCACCGGCGCGACCAGTTGTGTATCGCTACCGATGAAAGCATCGTCTTCGATCACGGTGCGGTGTTTGTTGGCGCCGTCGTAATTGCATGTGATGGTGCCGGCACCAATGTTGACGCGCGCACCGACAGTGGCATCGCCCACGTAAGCCAAGTGGTTGGCTTTGCTGTGTGCGTCGAATTGACTATTTTTGATCTCGACGAAATTACCAATATGAACATCGGCACCCAGTTGGGTACCCGGACGTAGTCGAGCATAAGGGCCAATCTGCGAATCGTTGCCAACTTCTGCGCCTTCGATATGCGAGAACGCTTTGATCGTGGCGCCAGCCCTGATTGTTGCGTCACGAATCACACAGTTGGTGCCGATATTTACATGATCACCCAGCTCGACGATGCCTTCAAACACACAACCCACATCAATCGATACATCGCGTCCGCAGCTTAGCTCTCCGCGTACATCGATACGGCCGGGGTCAGCCAGGGTCACGCCTTGCTCAAGCAAGCTATTTGCGATGTTGCGTTGGTAGATGCGCTCGAGTTCGGCCAGCTGCAGCTTGCTGTTGACGCCTAATGTTTCCCAAGCATGCATTGGTTGTGTCGATTCAATCGGCATGCCGTCTTCAACCGCCATAGCGATGATGTCAGTCAGGTAGTACTCTTGCTGCGCATTGTTATTGGAGAGCTTGCCTAGCCACGCCTTCAGCGAGCGGGTAGGCGCGACCAAAATGCCCGTATTGACTTCTTGAATAGCGCGCTCGGCCGGGCTCGCGTCTTTTTGCTCGACGATGCGAACAATACGTTGATTTTCACGCACGATACGGCCGTAGCCGGTCGGGTCTTGCAAGTCGACAGTGAGCACCGCCAGCTTTTCTTTGCCGGCCTTATTCAGCAGTGTCTGTAATGTCTGGCTGGCAGTGAGCGGAACGTCGCCGTACAGCACCAACGTGGGCACGTCATCATCCAGCGCGCCGGCGGCCTGCATGACCGCATGCCCGGTACCCAGTTGCGGCGACTGCAAAACAAATCGTAGATCGTCGGCCGCGAGTGTCGATGGCACCAGATCGCCGCCATGACCGTAGACCACACACACCCGCGAGGGGTTGAGCTGTCTTGCGGTGTTGACCACGTGGGATAGCAGGGGTTTGCCAGCCAATGGATGCAGGACCTTGGGTAGGTCGGACTGCATGCGCTTGCCCATGCCTGCGGCGAGAATAACGACGTTCATAGGAGGCGCAGAAAAAGTTTCAAAATTCTAGCACGCGTGATGCCGGGAAATACCGATCAGCTACCGGCAGAACTCACGGGTTTACGGATCATCAAGCCATCGATCGCAGCGGCGTATGCATCACGCGTGAATTTTGACGATGGATTGCTGCGGTTCCGCGCAGGGCGCTTCATCAAAGGCGATATCGCCGTTTTGGTCAGCGACGCCTGTGGCCGTAAGCGTGGCAAATTCAAACAAGCCCCGGTCCATCAAATGAGAGGGCACGATAGTCGCCAGCGATGAAAAAATATTGTCCACGCGACCAGGATGTTTTTTCTCCCAATCACGCAGCATGGCTTTGATTTGTTTACGGTGCAGGTTTTCCTGACTGCCGCACAAATCACATGGAATGATGGGAAATGCGCGCAGTGCCGCATAGCGCTCGGTGTCAAGCTCACGAACATAAGCCATCGGTCGAATCACAATGTGTTTGCCATCGTCGGACTGGAGTTTGGGCGGCATGGCTTTCAGTTTGCTACCGAAAAACATATTCAGAAAAAATGTCTCAATGATGTCGTCACGATGATGGCCCAGCGCGATTTTGGTCGCGCCTAGTTCATCGGCAACGCGATACAAAATGCCGCGACGCAGCCGCGAGCAAAGCGAGCACGTCGTCTTCCCTTCAGGGATCAGGCGCTTGACGATGCTGTAAGTGTCCTGAGTTTCGATATGAAACGGTACGTCGATGCTGCGTAAATAATCAGGCAGCACATCGGCCGGAAAGCCCGGTTGCTTTTGATCGAGATTGACGGCGACGATCTCGAAATCAATGGGTGCGCGCTCTCTGAGCGTCAGCAGGATATCGAGCAACGCGTAACTGTCTTTCCCGCCCGACAGGCACACCATGACCTTGTCACCCGCTTCAATCATGTTGAAGTCGCCAATCGCTTGCCCAACCAGGCGGCATAGTCGCTTGTGCAGCTTGTTATTCTCGTAAGCGATTTTTTCAGCTTGCTTCGCTGAAGGGCGAGCCATCGTTACGCTGTTCATGCCGAATCCTTGAAGCGCATGACCTCGACCCCGACTGAGTCACAATCCGGGTAGACATCCGGTTTCTGGGTCGACACCTGCACTGCCCGCACTTTTGGATGAGCCAGCAGCGCTTTTGCAATATCGTCGCATAGCGTTTCTTGCAGGTGCGTATGCCCCTGCGTAACGCGTTGCTGTATCGTGTTTCTGATGAAATCGTAATCAAGCACCTCGTGCAACAGATCTTGCTTTGGCGTTGAATCGGCCAAGGGTACGTACAACTCCACATTGAATAACACCCGCTGTTCGCCAAGCTTTTCAAAGTCGTGAACACCGATATTGCTCATCATTTGAAAATTACGCA
>JBJTXC010000199.1:0-3633 GCA_046082065.1 Burkholderiaceae bacterium | reverse complement strand
TGCAATTCGTTGGTTTGTCGATCATGCCGTTTGCGCTCTTGGTGCTATCTGGCATGGGGCAGGCATCGCACGCACCTGCATGGGTCGGTCACTTTGCAGCAGCCATCGCTTTCCTATTAGTCGGTGCGGGTTTGCACACCACTCAAACGGTTGGGTTGGCATTGGCGACTGACCTGGCCCCGCCGGAGTCCAGACCGAAAGTGGTCGGTCTGATGTATGTGATGCTGCTGCTCGGCATGATGGGTAGCGCATTGATGTTTGGTATTGCATTGGCTGAATTTAGTCCGGGGCAATTGATCCGGGTGATTCAAGCGGCGGCCGTGCTGACGCTGGTGCTGAATACCGTCGCGCTCTGGAAGCAGGAATCGCGCAGTCGATCGTTTCGACCAAGCACCGAGCGCGCACCGGATTTCAAGGCAACCTGGCAGTTGTACTGCTCGGGTGAGCAGGCCACGCGGCGCTTGCTCGCGATTGGTTTGGGCACGATGGCATTCACGATGGAAGACGTGTTACTCGAGCCGTATGGTGGCGAGATTCTGCGATTGACGGTAGGCGAGACAACATTATTGACAGCGACGCTGGCGATCGGGGGGTTGCTGGGGTTTGGTTGGGCATCGCGTGTACTGAGCCGAGGCATGGATCCCTTGCGCTTGGCCGCACTGGGTGCCATGGCAGGGTTGCCGGCATTTGCAATGGTGATCATGGCGGCGCCGACGGGCATGAATTCACTGTTTGCATTGGGCACCATGCTGATTGGTTTTGGTGCGGGTCTGTTTGGTCATGGCACGCTGACCGCCACCATGAATCTCGCACCGAAAACCCATAGCGGCCTGGCGCTGGGTGCGTGGGGTGCAGTGCAAGCGACCGGTGCCGGTGTCGCGATTGCGCTCGGCGGCGCGTTACGAGATCTGGCTGCCATGCAGGGTGGCCCAACCTTCGGCTACACCTTTGTGTATGCGCTGGAGATGGTGCTGCTGCTAGGCACGCTGATCGCGATTTGGCCACTGATGGGCTCGAACTCGTCGAATACCGAATTGAGTAATAATAAGGGGGTGTGAAAACCGTCCGTCTGAAATTTTCAGACGATCAAGCGCAGACGGCACTGCAGCGCGGGATGTCACTGAATATTTGTCGCAACCACAGAATCAGGAGAAACTTATGAAGACTTGGCAAATTTTGCTGGTGATCTGGATGACTGGCGTAGGCTTCTGGATTGCCAATCAATTCAATCGTCAAAATATCGAGCGTTTGAAAAAGCGTTCACATAGCGCGTAATCATCAGCGCTGCAGGTTCATCACGAAGCGGGCTGCCCACATAGGCAGCCCGTTTTTTTTGTTGCCCGTGTCGGTGTAACAGTGTTGCTGGTAGTGAGAATTATTCTCATTTGAGGTAAACTCGGCAGTTCTCGACGAACTTTTCTGAGGACTGTTTCGCCATGTCACACATCAGGTACTTGCTATCGCTGACCCTCATCACGCTGGCCTCGATCACCGCATTCGCTCACGCCGACACCGTCACGGTGTACTCCGCTCGCAACGAGCAATTGCTGAAACCGATTCTCGACCGTTACAGCAAAGAGACCGGTACAGAAATCAAACTACTCACTGCCAACGAAGGCGCGTTACTGGCCCGCCTGAATGCAGAGGGGGCAAGTACACCGGCCGATGTATTGATTACGGTAGACGCAGGCAATTTATGGTTAGCCGCGCAGCAGGGACAACTGCGCGCGCTGAATTCATCTGTACTGCAAAAAAATATTCCTGCACATTTGCGCGATCCGGACAATCAGTGGTTTGGATTATCCGTGCGCGCTCGAACGATTGTTTACAGTAAATCTGCGGTACGCCCGGCCGAACTATCGACCTATGAAGATCTAGCGCAACCAAAGTGGAGAGGCAAACTTTGTCTGCGTACCAGCAAGAAGGTGTACAACCAGTCGCTGATCGCGATGATGATCACAGAACTAGGCGAAGCCAAAACCGAGGAAATTGTTCGTGGTTGGGTCGCGAACCTCGTCACCACGCCATTCCCTGATGACACCTCATTGCTGAAGGCGATTGCAGCGGGTCAGTGCCAAGTCGGTATCGTGAATACTTATTATCTGGGCCGGATTTTGGTCAAAGAGCCGGACTTCCCGGTGGGCTTGTTTTGGGCGAACCAGAGTGGCAGCGGTACGCATGTCAATGTGTCGGGTGCGGGTATCACCAAGCATGCAAAAAATCCGGCGGGTGCGCAAAAGTTGATCGAATATCTGTCGATGGAAACCGCGCAATCGTTTTATGTGGATGAGGATCTTGAGTTTCCTGCCAACCCCAAAGTGAAACCGAACTCCATCGTTAAAGACTGGGGTAGTTTCAAGCCTAACTTGTTGAATGTGTCGAAGGCAGGTGAGCTGCAGGCAGCTGCAACCAAGCTGATGGACAGAGCCGGCTACAAGTAGGCGCCCATCTCGTCATGCCGCACGCAGCGTGGGCAGAAAATTGTCGGCGGTCTTCCATTGCCTGGGTTGCTGACGTTTTCGATCGACGCGACGAGACAAGTTCTTTCTCCGGCAGATAACCAATCCATCAAGGTCATCGTAAGAAATCAACGAATGAATTCAGTCGCTGACAAACCCGCGTGGTCGGTGCTTTGGTTGTCACTGCCAACGGTTGTGCCTCTGCTGGTGGTGTTGGGCAGTTGGTTCAACCCGCAGCCCGACGTCTGGGCACATCTGAATGAATTTGTACTACCCACAGTCATCAAGAACACCGTGCTGATGGCGTTGGGTGTGGCGCTGATGGTGGGTGTGTTGGGTGTCGGGTTGGCGTGGTTAACTGCAGTGTGTGAGTTTCCCGGGCGGCGCTGGTTTGCGTGGGCACTCGTACTACCGCTGGCGTTGCCGGGCTACGTGCTGGCCTCGGTGATGGTGGGTTTGTTTGACTACAGTGGCCCGGTGCAAACTGCACTACGCGCGTGGTTGGGGCCGGTTAACTTGCCGCCGATTCGGTCCATGACCGGCGCCGTGATCGTGTTTGGTCTGGTGCTGTATCCGTATGTGTATTTGCTGGCACGGCAAGCGTTTATCACGCAAGGCAAGCGTAGCCTTGAAGCAGCGCAGACCCTGGGTATGCCGCGTTGGCTTGCATTCTTTCGTGTCGCGTTGCCGATGTCGCGGCCGTGGTGGGCAGCAGGTATCACGCTCGCATTAATGGAGATGCTGGCAGATTTCGGTACGGTAGCCATCTTCAATGTCGATACCTTTACCACGGCCATCTACAAAGCCTGGCTCGCACTGTTTAATTTACCGGTAGCCTCGCAACTGGCCTCGTTATTGGCGTTTGCGGTGTTGCTGTTGGTATGGTTGGAGCAACGTGCAATTGCACAGCGACGCTACGCAGCGAGCACGATCGATGCGCGCATGGAGCGTTTGCAATTAAACGGTTATGCGGGTTGGGCTGCCTGTGCAGTGTGTGCCTTGGTGCTGTTGCTGGCGTTTTTGATTCCGTTGTTTCAATTGCTTGTATGGTCTCTGGCAGTGATACGTCACGACTGGGATGCGCGCTACTGGGGTTTCATTGCTCACTCGTTGATGCTGTCGAGTTTATCGGCGTTGATTGTGGTTGCGATGGGGCTGTGGTTGGCCTATGCGC
>JBJTXC010000198.1:0-6884 GCA_046082065.1 Burkholderiaceae bacterium | reverse complement strand
CAACCGCGCTGACCCGACCGTACGTCATCCATTGCGGGTTTATAGCCGGCACGCCACGCGGAAGCAAAGCGGTTGCCATCAACCCCCGGCATCATCGCCTCGGCTTCGCGCCAGATCGAGCCATGCCAATCCACCACGGTACCGAAGACATCGAATGCAAGGATTTTGGGTCGCTTCATTTGGCAAAAAAATCAGTTATGGCTGCGGGATGAATCAGCGTGAGGCAGAAATCGGAATCAAAATTTCATTTCGTCGACGCCAAGGCAGCGTAAACGGGTCGTTGTATCGCGCGACCTGCGCGGGGCCGCTCGCTTCCAATTGCTTTGACGCCATCCACTGGCGCAGTTTGGTGGTTTGCTCTTGAATCGCGGCTTGGGTGGTGAAGCCACTGAATCGCACCACGGCGACTGCATGTTCCGGAATCTGCCGTAGCTTGACGTCGGGATTATTTGGCTTGGGCAAGCTCGAGATTGATTCTGCGCTCGGCATCACAAAATGTAATCGCCAACCTTGTTCTTTCGGTTCGACGGTCACTGGTGCGGTCATCTCGATTTTGCGGGTGCCACCGCTGTGTGCTTGATTATCTCCAAAGATATAACCCGCCACTCGGCGAAAACCGGTACGACTCGCGGCGTCGAAGTCGCCCGCCAATTCGGTTTCAGCCACCACGAAACCGGAATAAAGCCGATGCTCAAACGGCGGCTCGGATTGAATCACACGAAACGGAGGCTCTTCGATTGCCATGGCATGATCCGTCCAGAAAGCCGAAATACAAAACAGGCTGATGATTAAAAAAAATGATCGCATGGTGATTCCGGCAATACAGTAAGCGAAGGCAGTGCTCGACAGACGGTTGAGGCCACGCGAATACTACCAAGATGCAAAGGGGGCATGGGAACTATGGCAAACTGAGGCTGATCGGCCAAGATTGGTCTGGCCTGACGACCTGTGAAATGAGTACCTCAATCAACCCGCTGAACCGAGCAAGACCTTTCTGCAACATGCCCAAGACTAGCGATGTACAAGCTGGCTATTTTCTTTATCAATATTTTGGTGACACTTGATGGCAACTAAGATGCCGCCAGTTGCCTGTGTGGTGGGCCTGGGCTTCATCGGCCTGCCGACCGCCGTGCTGATTGCGAACGAGGAGATACCCGTACTCGGCGTTGACGTCAAAAAAGAGGTGGTCGATCGCGTCAACGAAGGCAATCTGACGTTTATGGAGCCGGGTTTGGGGTCCTTGCTGCGGCGTGTGGTCGCCAGCGACCAACTTCGTGCGTCGATAAAACCCGAGGTCGCCGGTATTTACATCATTTGTGTGCCCACGCCGGCCTTGCCAGATCATCTTCCGGATCTGAGGGATCTGGATGCTGCGGTGAATGCGATTGCCCCGCTACTCAAACACGGTGCGATGCTGGCGATTGAATCAAGCTGCCCGGTGGGTACGACTGAGCTGATACGCGACCGGTTGGCGGAGTTGCGCCCGGACCTACAGCTGCCTTACCGAGACGGGCCAAATGCAGATATTGCCATTGCATATTGCGCCGAGCGCGCGTTGCCCGGCCGATTGGTAGACGAGATCGAGCATAACGACAGAGTAATTGGTGGTGTCACGCCGCAATGCGCACGCAAAGTGTTGGCGTTTTATGAGCGCTTCGTCAAAGGCCGCTGCTTTGCAACAGATACTCGGACCGCAGAGCTCTGCAGTTTGGCCGAGAGCGCGTATCGAGATGTGAGTATTGCATTTGCCAATGAGCTGTCGATGATCTGTGATCGTTTCGAGCTCGACGTCAAAGAGCTGATACTGCTGGCGAATTTGCATCCGCGCGTGAATATCCTGCAGCCAGGCCCCGGCGTTGGGGGCCACCGTATTCCGGTGGATCCCTGGTTCATTATTCACGGTTCGCAAAACGAGTCTCGATTGATACGCTCTGCTCGTAATGTTAATTCGAGCAAAACAAAATGGGTGATTGAAAAAATTCGCAACCATATCCGCGAGCACATGCAGCGGCATCCGGGCCGCACCGCGAAAGAGATCACGATCGCTTTTCTTGGGCTGGCATTCAAACCTGAAATCGATGATGTGCGTGAGAGCCCATCCGTGGAAATCGCGCTTGAAGTTGCGCGTTCCCACCCCGGTGAGGTGTGGGCCGTTGACCCTTATGTGACCCAGTTGCCCGCCGCATTAAAGCGCCGGGTCAGTATGAAAGAATTGGCACATGCTCGTACCAAGGCAGATATTGTGGTGCTGCTGGTCAGGCACTCCGCTTTCTTGGGGGTGAGCAGCGAGTCGCCGGATTTTCTTGATTTTTCCTGATGCGCTTATCCGCTTTGGTGGTGTAAAGCCTTTGGCAGTGTAGCGCACTCAGCATGCTCAAAATTAATAGATTATTAACTTCATTCGGCGCCTTGTTTTCTCGCTGGTTGATGGGTGCACTACCATGAGATACTCTGGGTGAAAACCTTGGAGCAAGAACCATGAATATCGTCGTTGATCAGCCCTCGGTCAATCCTGCGGCGGCATCTTTGGCCAAAGTGCCCGCCAGCCCCGCGCCAGCCAGCAGCATGACGCCGCAAGCACTTCAATCGGCCAGAGCGCAGGGCACGCTGACCCCGCCGCGTGCGCCGGTGGACGTGTCATCGCCACGCGCCAAGTTGCCCACCGACGCCGAAAAAATGGTGCAGCAGTACCAGCAGGTGGTCGATCAGCTGAATCGTCAAATGCAGGCAGATGATCGTAATCTGCGTTTTGGTGTTGATCGCAGAATCAACACCTTTGTTATCACGGTCACCGACAAAACCAGTGGTGATGTCGTGCGGCAGATTCCCCCCGAGGCGGTGATACGCGTAGCACACTCCATCGAAGACCTGAAGGGCGTGCTGTACAACGCCAAGGCGTGATACCGGGCTTGTCTCTTCCCAAAGCGGCGCTGACCGCTCATACACAAATAGTGTCGGTGAATTAATGCGGGTGCTGTTACTAGGCGCTACCAGCACCATCGGCCAGGCCGTCTCCCGTGTATTACTCAAGCGTGGTTATCAAGTCGTTTGCCCGGTCAGAAAAACCGCTGGCTTCAAGGGCGGCATGCGCGAGGCTGATATCCGCGATTTACTGCCCGGTGCCGACTTGCGTTTTATTTCGACTGATCTGCCCACCTGGTTGGATGCATCATCACTTCAGCAAGAGCAAATTGATGTTGTAGTTTCTTGCCTGGCGTCGCGCAGCGGTACACCGTCTGACGCTTGGCATGTCGACTACGGCATCCACTCCAAATTACTCAAGCAGATGATTCAGGCGGGGGTAGGTCAATTTATTTTGTTGTCAGCGATATGTGTGCAGAGGCCTTTGCTCGCATTTCAACAGGCGAAGTTGGCTTTTGAAAGTGAGTTGATTGCATCCGGCATCACGTACAGCATTGTCAGACCCACCGCGTTTTTCAAATCTCTGTCGGGCCAACTTCGACGCCTGCACGACGGTAAACCCTTCATGCTGTTTGGTGACGGCAAGCTCACGGCGTGCAAACCGATCAGCGATGGCGATCTTGCCGCGTTCATTGCCGACTGTATTACCGATACAGAGAAGCGGCACAGTATTTTGCCAATCGGGGGGCCGGGCGACGCCATCACGCCGCTACAGCAGGGCGAGTATCTCTTCAAAAAATTAGGGTTACCACCGCGTTTTAGACACGTGCCTTTGGGGCTGATGGATACAGTGATTCGCTTGCTTGCGTTGGGGGGTATGGTGATGCCTTCGCTGGCGAGTAAAGCCGAACTCGCAAAAATCGGCCGCTACTACGCGACCGAGTCGATGCTGTTGTGGGATGAAGTGAACGGGTGCTATGACGCAGCTGCCACGCCTAGCTACGGTAGTCAAACTTTATTTGATTATTACGACCAGTTGATCTCGGGCCAGGCGCAGTCCGCGCTGGGAGACCATGCGATGTTTTGATTAGTGGCGAGCGGCACTTAGAATCAATTCTAATAATGCGTCGAATTCATTCACTGCTTGAAACTGAGGAAATTGCGCAATCACATTATCCGGCGCATGAAATAGAAAGCCAGCATCTGCCTCTGCCAGCATCGTTGTATCGTTAAATGAGTCACCTGCAGCAATCACGCGATAGTTCAGGCTCTTGAACGCAGCCACCGCTTTACGCTTTTGATCGGGTATGCGAAGACGGTAATCGATGATGCGATCATTTTCAATCAACAGCGTGTGACACAAGAGGGCGGGCATGCCCAGTTGCTGCATGAAAGGCGCCGCAAATTGCTCGAAGGTGTCTGACAAAATGACCACTTGAAACCCGGCGCGCAGCGTATCCATAAATGCTTTCGCGCCTTCGAGTATAGGCAGGGTAGCAATCACGGATTGAATATCCGACAGCCGTAGCGCATGCTGATCGAGTAATGCGAGCCGTCCTCGCATCAGCTTGTCATAATCCGGCTCGTCGCGGGTGGTACGTCGTAATTCCGGGATGCCGGTTTTTTCTGCGACGGCGATCCAGATCTCCGGCGTCAGAACGCCTTCCATATCCAAGGTGATAATCGTTTGTTTCACTGGCAATCGACTCGGCGAGTTAAATAAAATCCGGCGAGAATAGGCAGGTTGTGATTTCTCACAGCCCTGGCGGAATAATACTTGATGAAATAGTCCAGAACTGAACTACCGGAATATCAATGACGGGACGGCTAATGTCCTGCAAGCGTTTGATCGCCTCAAAACCGATCGACCCGATACGGCGAGGGATCGATATAAGTATCTTTGCCGTTGATCATTTCAGCCAGCAGCCGGCCACTTGATGCGGCTTGGGTCAGGCCATGATGTGCATGCCCGAAGCAGAACCACAAGCCGCGATGCGCAGGCGCGGGCCCGATGATGGGCAACATATCAGCGGTGCAAGGGCGCGCACCCAGCCACGGGGCTGCCTCCAGTCGTGCACCGATCGGTAGCAGGCGTCGTGCAATCGGCTCGAGGGTATCGAGTTGTACCGGCGTCGGCGGCGCATCACGACGCGCAAACTCGGCACCCGTGGTTAGTCGTATCCCTTTTTTCATAGGTGCCAGCGCGTAGCCATGATCGACATCCACGATCACATGCGAAAGCGACGCGGCAGCGCGATCAAAATGCATGTGATAACCGCGCTTGACGCCCATATTCAATCGATAACCCAAACGCTTCGCCAGCGATGCGCCCCATGGGCCGAGCGCAACCGCGGCATCAGTCGCGTGCACCGAGCCAACGCTGGTGTCGACCAGCCAATGATCCGCTTCAGCGCGCAGCGAAGCCGCATCGCCGCGCAGGAATTGTCCACCGCGTTGTTCAAATAATCGCAAATAGGCAAGCGTCAGATCGTATGGGTCTTGAATCTGGCGCGAATCCGGATAATGCACACCGCCTTGTGCGACTGCACTCAGGTTGGGCTCTGCGATGCGCAGCTCGGCGGCAGATAACACCCGCACTTTTAATCCGTAATCGCGGCTTTGTTCTGCTTGCTGCAAGGCGATTTTTTCAGCGCGTGTGCTGCGCCACACTTTGATCCAGCCATGTTGATTGACTAAATCGGTGGCGCCCGCTGCAGCAATCACTGGTTCATGTTCTGACCAACTGTGCTCAATCAGTGGTAGCGCACCAGCAATCGCTGCAGGATATTTTTTTGCAGATGAGTGATGAAAATATGCGGCGAGGTAGGGCAGTAGTGATGGTAGCGCCTGCCAGTGATAATGCGCCGCAGTTGATCGCTGCAACGCATAATTCAACAGCGTACGAAAATCTCTCGGAAAGGCGTAAGGGAATACTGCCGAGCGCTCGATCAGTCCGGCATTACCAAAGCTGGTGGCCGCACCGGGGTGCGCACGATCAATCAGCGTGACTGCAAGACCCTGCTCTTGCAGCTTGAGCGCGAGCGTGGTGCCTACAATGCCGGCACCTAGCACCAACACATCGGTTCGTTTGATGGTGTTCATTCAATCAAAAAAATGTCGGTAGCGCGCCGTCGCCTGCAAGCCAATCAACTTCAGGTTTTATTTGGCATGGCATCGGGTTCGACCCATTCGCCCTTATTCCATTCACCATCGAGCACCTGGCCATCGGGCGTGCGCATTTTGCCGCGACCGTGCGGTACACCTTCGGCCCATTCGCCTTGGTACCAGCTGCCATCCTCGTCTTCATACCGACCGCGACCATGTTGCAGACTACGCTTCCATTCACCCACATAGGCACCACCGCGCCGCCAGAGCTTGCCTTGCCCTTCGGCGTAGCCATTTGCCATACTGCCCTGATACACCTCGGTGACGACGCCAGACACCGACCAAGTGAGTGTGCCTGAGCCGTGTGCCAAGCCTTGTTGGCAAGCGCCGCTCCAGTCAGCAGTTTCGCCGTCTTGTGGTGCAATATTCGCTATCCTGCAACCGTTTTTATCGGTGATCCAGGCCATATCCTGCGCCCAAAGTAAGTTGGGTAGGATTAGCGTGATCAGGGTCAAGCAGCGCATGAAGTGCTTATTCATAGAAATGTCTCGATAAAGGAAAACGATTAATGGCTATCAATGTACTGGGTACGCCGCTGCAAGTTTGCTCTACTGAGCCGATGACGGGTTATTTCCGTGATGGCTGCTGTCATACCGATGCGACCGATCGGGGTTCGCACGTGATTTGCGCTGAAGTGACCGATGAATTTCTGACCTTCTCTCGCCAACGCGGTAATGATCTCAGCACGCCGCGACCTGAATATCGATTTCCAGGGTTGGTCGCTGGTGACCGCTGGTGCTTGTGTGCATTGCGCTGGAAAGAAGCATTCGACGCGGGTATGGCACCGAATGTTATTTTGGAGAGCACGCATATCAATGCGCTGCAGTACGTCGATCTTGCGCATCTACTCGAGTATC
>JBJTXC010000197.1:0-2892 GCA_046082065.1 Burkholderiaceae bacterium | reverse complement strand
TAGCCATACTTGGCCTTGAACTTGTCTTGCAGATCTTTACGCGCAAACAAGTCAGCGCGGAACCAGTACAAGTTGGCGAACTGCTGATCAGGCAACTGATACAGCTTTTTGTCAGGACCGGTCACGAAGCTGATACCGATGAAATCTTTCAGGTCAAGATTGGGGTTGGTGAAAGGCTTTCCGTATCCGGCCATAAAATCGGACAGTGGCTCCACTGCGCCGTAACGGAAGTGAGTACCGATCAAGTCGGAATCAGAAATCCAGCCGTCATAGATGCTCTTGCCTGATTGCATGGAGGTCTGCAGTTTTTCAACCACGTCACCTTCCTGAATCAGATCATGATTGACCTTGATACCAGTAATTTCCTCGAAAGCCTTGGCCATGGTTTTCGACTCGTACACATGGGTGTCGATGGTTTCTGAAACCACATTAATCTCAGTTACACCTTTGGCCTTCAGTTTTGCCGCCGCATCAATGAACCATTTCATCTCGTCCATTTGCTGCTTCTTTGACAGCGTTGATGGCTGGAACTCCTCGTTAATCCACTTCTCAGCGGCCTTCATGTCAGCCCAGGAGCTACCTGAGGCCAGCATGGCGGCGACTGCAATCGCGCTTAGTTTGAGTTTCACGTGTCTTCTCCTCTTCGCAGCTTCCCTTAACAACTTGCCGCGTCCGGTGGGAAGTAACCCGGGCACGGGATGAATCGAGGTATCAGCCCCAACGCATCATAATCACCAACACCAAAAAACCGAGACCGGCCGCTATCCATTGTGTCGCGTCAGTCAATCCCGCCCATGCAAGATTCACATACGCAGCACCCAGCAAGCCAATAAATAATCGATCACCACGCGTAGTCGAGATCGGTAAAAAACCTTTGCGTTCTATGCTCGGCGACTTGATTTGCCACACTGTCATACCTATCAGCATCAACACCACGCTGATAAAGAACACTGCGATTTCCAGTGTCCAGGCCATCCAGGAAAATGCTTGTGCCATCACGCTCCCCTTGAATCAGACCCGGCCCATCGCAAAACCTTTTGCGATGTAGTGTCGAACGAACCAGATCACCAAGGCGCCCGGTACGATAGTGAGCACACCTGCCGCTGCCAGCACACCCCAATCCATGCCCGCTGCCGACACGGTTCGGGTCATGGTGGCAGCGATGGGTTTGGCTTGCACCGACGTCAGCGTGCGCGCAAGCAGTAACTCAACCCAGCTGAACATAAAGCAGAAGAAGGCGGTGACGCCGATACCTGACTTGATCAGGGGCAGAAAAATCTTCACGAAAAATTTCGGGAAGGTATAGCCGTCTATATACGCCGTCTCGTCGATTTCTTTGGGTATGCCCGACATGAAGCCTTCGAGGATCCACACTGCCAACGGCACATTGAATAGCAGATGAGCCAACGCCACAGCAATATGCGTATCCATCATGCCGAAGGTTGAGTACAGCTGAAAGAATGGCAGCAGAAACACTGCGGGCGGCGTCATGCGATTGGTCAGCAACCAAAAGAATAGATGCTTATCGCCGAGGAATGAATAACGAGAAAATGCATACGCTGCCGGTAGCGCAAGCAGCACCGCCATCACCATGTTCAAGGCAACATAGATCATCGAGTTGATGTAGCCGCTGTACCAAGCCTCGTCGGTAAAGATGGTGATGTAGTTATCGAACGTAAGATTGCTTGGCCACATCGTCATCGCGCCGACGATTTCCTCGTTCGTTTTGAGCGACATGTTCAGCATCCAGTAAATCGGCAGCAACGAGCCCGCCAAAAACAGGATCAGGAAAGCGCGCGAAAAAACAGAACGGGTCATGTTTTATCTCCCGTACCGACGCGCTGCATCCAGTTGTACAAAACGAACGAGAGCAGTAAAATGATCAAGAAGTAAATCAGGGAAAACGCCGCTGCCGGGCCAAGGTCGAATTGCCCCACTGCTTTCTGCGTCAAGTACTGCGACAAGAATGTGGTTGCATTGCCCGGGCCGCCGCCGGTCAGCACGAAGGGCTCGGTGTAGATCATGAAGCTGTCCATGAAGCGCAGCAGCACTGCAATCATCAATACATTGCGCATTTTCGGCAGTTGGATGAAGCGGAACACCGCAAAGCGCGACGCGCCATCAATTTTGGCGGCTTGGTAAAACGCTTCCGGAATCGCTCGCAGACCTGCGTAGCACAGCAGCACCACCAGCGGTGTCCAATGCCACACGTCCATCAGCAGTACCGTGAGCCAGGCGTCCGTTGAATCACCCGTGTAGTTGTAGGAGATGCCCGCGTCATTGATCAGCTTACCCATCAAGCCGATGTCGCCACGACCAAAAATCTGCCAGATGGTGCCCACTACATTCCAGGGAATCAGCAAAGGCAAGGCCACGACCACCAACGATAACGAGGCGCGCCAGCCTTGTGCCGGCATGCACAGTGCGATACCAATGCCCAAAGGGATTTCAATCGCCAATACCGCTAGCGAGAACCAGAGTTGCCGGAAAAATGCCGAGTGCAGGCTCTCATCGCGCATCACTTCTTTAAACCATTCTGTGCCGACAAACACGGCCTGATCGGGTCCGAGAATGTCTTGCACCGAATAGTTCACCACCGTCATTAACGGCATGATGGCGGAGAACGCTACCGATAAAATCACCGGTAATACCATCCACCACGCTTTGTTATTCAGGGTCTTGTTCATTCAGGCCACCCGTTTGTCGTTCAGGTAGTACAGGGTTCGATCTGCGGGCAGTTTCATCCACACGGTGTCGCCCGTGTTCAGCGCATGCAGTGTTCGTTGTTTGGAAGCGATGCGGTGAGTGCCGAGTTCAGCCTCGATCAGCCAGTGCGTACCCATGTTGCGCGCGTTCAGTACGCGCGCGGGCAAGGCGCTCTCGATTTGATGA
>JBJTXC010000196.1:0-2892 GCA_046082065.1 Burkholderiaceae bacterium | reverse complement strand
CACGCCTGGCAGCGTGTGCTCAATGCATTGGATCGCCGACGTGATGGTGATGGCAGGATTCGGCTCACTGTTGAGATCATTTACGGCCACGCGTTTCGTCCTGTGCCAAAACGAAATAGTGCAGGCGAGCAGATTATTCGTTTCAGCCCGAGAGCTTAAATCGGTACAAAATAGCCGATTTGCTGTCGCTCTGCCCAATGCCGATCGGGAAAAAACCCAAGGCTGAAAAAATTTCAATTTCGATATGGCTTTGCCCAGGTCTTGCTGTAGTTTTCACTTGGCGGGCATTGTCGATTGCACTTATACTCCCGCTCGGTTTTCGGGGTGGGTGCCACGCTGCTGCTGTCCCGGAGCTGATTGCATAACGTAGAACAAATTCACGCAGCGACGCTGCTTAGTGGCCATCTCATGAATCAAATGTCTCTCAAATTTTTAGCCCTTCTGTCGTCCCTACTGCTCATCACCGCAACATCGCAGGCAGAAGGCTTGACTGGCGACGCTGCAGCCGGCCAAAAGAAAAACGCCACATGTATTGGCTGCCACGGTATCGTGGGTTACCAGGCCAGCTTCCCGGAGGTCTACAAGGTGCCGAAGATCTCGCAGCAAAATGCGAAATACATCGAGGCGGCACTCAAGGCTTACAAATCCGGTGAGCGACGTCATCCCACCATGCGCAGCGTGGCGCAAAGTTTGACGGATCAAGACATCGCTGATTTGGCTGCTTACTACGAGCAGCACGGCAAGAAGGTAGAAGTGTCCGATCAAGCGGTCACGCCGCCACCTGTTGTGGCTGATCTGCTGACCAAAGGCGGCTGCGCTGGCTGCCACGGCGCCAACTTCAGCAAGCCGATGGATCCGAGCTATCCCAAGCTGGCGGGTCAGCATCGTGACTATCTCTACATCGCGCTCAAGTCATACCAAGAGCAGGGTCACAGCACCTGGGGTCGCGCCAACGCGATCATGTCCGGGATGGCAAAACCGTACACGCGAGCAGAGTTGAAGAAAATCGCCGATTATCTGGGTAGTTTGCCGGGCGAATTGCAAGCTGTGCCGCAGTCCAAATTCCGCTAACCATCCCTTAGCGCCACTCATTACCTAATTTTTGCGAATCGATCATGTTTGAGACACTCGAAAAGAAGCTGGCCACCGTGACGGTGGGCGCGCTGTGCTGGTGGTCTGGTCTGGCCAGTGCGGTGAATGATTTGCCCGGCGGTCCTGCGGTCCACCAACTCAACCTGCCGCCCGCAGTCACCAAGATCGCCGAAGAGCAGCACGCGCTGCACTGGATGATGATGTTCATCTGCCTCGGCATTTTTGTGGCCGTGTTTGGCGTGATGTTTTACTCCATCTTCAAGCACCGTAAATCGCTCGGGCATCAGCCAGCGTCTTTCCATGAGTCGATCAAGGTTGAACTGGCCTGGACGATCGTTCCCTTCATCATCGTCATCGCCATGGCGATTCCTGCCACCCGCACCGTGGTGGCACAAAAAGATACGTCCAACGCGGATCTCACCATTAAAGCCACCGGTTATCAGTGGCGCTGGGGCTATGAGTACCTGAGCGGTGAAGGCAGCGGCATCAATTTTGTGTCATCGCTAGACAACGAGCACCGTCTGCTTTCTGATAGCGGCGCCAAAGGTGTGGCACTCGATAACTACTTGCTGAAAGTCGACCACCCGCTGGTGGTGCCGGTCAACAAAAAGGTACGCATCATCGCGACCGGTGGTGATGTGATTCATGCGTTTGCCGTGCCTGCGTTCGGCATCAAGCAAGACGCGATTCCTGGCTTCGTACGCGACACTTGGTTCCGTGCCGAAAAGACCGGTGATTTTTATGGCCAATGCCAAGAGCTGTGTGGCAAAGAGCACGCCTACATGCCGATCCACGTGAAGGTACTCAGCCAGGAAGACTACAGCGCTTGGGTTAAGGGCAAGCAAGAGACCAAAACTGCAGCAGCACCCGTAGCCACGACGGCAGCGGCCACGACAAACTGAATTTTCAAATACAAGACTGATTGGGAGCAGACATGAGCGCTGTGATTGACACCGGTGGCCACGTAGGGGCACATGACCATGATCACCACCACGCCCCGAGCGGCTGGCGTCGCTGGGTGTTCGCCACCAACCACAAAGACATCGGTACCCTCTACCTGATATTCGCATTCACCAACCTGTTGGTGGGCGGTGTGTTGGCACTGATGATTCGTGCTGAGCTGTTCCAGCCAGGTCTGCAAATCGTCAACCCTGAGCTGTTCAACCAGCTCACCACCATGCACGGTTTGATCATGGTGTTCGGTGCGATCATGCCGGCGTTTGTCGGCTTCGCGAACTGGATGGTGCCGTTGCAAATCGGCGCGGCAGATATGGCGTTCGCGCGCATGAACAATTTCAGCTTCTGGCTGACGATTCCGGCTGCTTCGCTGCTGCTGATGTCGTTCTTCATGCCGGGCGGTGCGCCTGCTACCGGCTGGACGATTTATGCGCCGCTCACGATGCAAATGGGCCCGTCGATGGATGCAGCGATTTTCGCGCTGCACCTGTTGGGTGCTTCATCGATCATGGGCTCGATAAACATCGTGGTCACCATCCTGAATATGCGCGCACCCGGCATGACGCTGATGAAGATGCCGATGTTTGCGTGGACTTGGCTGATCACGGCCTACCTGCTCATCGCTGTGATGCCTGTGCTGGCTGGCGCGATCACGATGACCTTGACTGACCGCCACTTCGGTACTTCGTTCTTCAACGCTGCAGGCGGCGGTGACCCAGTGATGTACCAGCACATTTTCTGGTTCTTCGGTCACCCCGAGGTGTACATCATGATTCTGCCGGCTTTCGGCATTGTCTCTCAGATTATTCCCGCTTTCGCACGCAAGCCATTGTTCGGCTACGC
>JBJTXC010000195.1:0-5538 GCA_046082065.1 Burkholderiaceae bacterium | reverse complement strand
ATGCTGAGTCGCTAAAAAAATTATGGTCGACGATTCCGGTTGCCGACCGCCAGAGCGTTGCAGTCGCTACCATGGCGGCCACCGCTTTCATGAAAATCGGTCGTCAACAAGAGGCTGCAGATATTTTGCAGAAAGCATTGTCAGGGCAGTGGGATGTGCGATTACTGCGTGCGTATCGCCAATGTGCAGGGCCGGAGGGCTCGGCGACGCTGCTGTCACAAATTGAGCATGTTGAGCAATGGTTACGCGATCGGCCGAATGACGCAGAGCTGGCCTTGTTGTTGGGCGCGTTATGTCAGAAGCAAAAATTATGGGGCAAGGCGCAGCGCCATCTTGAGCAAGCGGTGCTCGGCGCCAGTGATCGCATTACCTTGCAAGAGGCGCATCTTCGCCTTGCTCAGATGTATGAAGTCCTGGGGCAACCTGAGGCAGCCGCAACGCACTTTCGTTTGTGTGCGATGACTACTCAAATCACTCCCAAAGCGATCTAACAGCCTTTAACAAAATTTTTCAAGGAACACCATGAGTCTGAATAATGTCCCGGCTGGGCGTGACGTGCCTAACGATTTCAATGTCATCATTGAGATCCCGATGAATGCCGATCCGATCAAATATGAAGTTGATAAGGAAACCGGTGCGCTATACGTCGATCGATTCATGGGAACTTCAATGCACTACCCGTGTAACTACGGCTATGTACCCGACACCATTGCCGATGATGGCGATCCGGTCGACGTACTCGTGATTACACCTTTCCCCTTGATTCCCGGCGTGGTCGTGCGTTGTCGTCCGATTGGTGTACTCAAAATGACGGATGAATCAGGCGGTGATGCCAAGGTGCTTGCGGTGCCGATCGATAAAGTGCTGCCGATTTATACGCATTGGCAAAAGCCTGATGACATGAATGATTTGCGCTTACAGCAGATTCAACATTTTTTCGAGCACTACAAAGATCTTGAGCCCGGCAAGTGGGTCAGAGTAGACGGCTGGTATGGACCGGACGACGCCAAGCAAGAAATTTTGTCCGGTGTTGACAACTACAAGCGCGAAAGTAAAAAAGCGTAGCTCGTCAGCAGCCTGAATTGTCGTGCTTGAACGGGCTGCGCTCGTTCAGCTCATCCAGATACGCTGACATTCCTCGCCCCTCTTGCCTCAGGAAGCGTTCCACCGCATCCGAGAACGCGGGATGCGCCAGCCAATGTGCCGACCAAGTGGGCTGCGGCAGAAAACCACGCGCCATTTTGTGTTCGCCCTGCGCGCCGCCTTCAAATGCGGCGATGCCGTGCTCTATGCAAAATGTCAGTGGCTGGTAGTAGGCAGTTTCAAAATGCAGACAGGCATGCTGCTCGACGCATCCCCAATAACGACCGTACAGAGCGTTTTTATCGTAAATCAATAGCGATGCTGCGATCGGGGCTGATTCGCGCTCGGCAATCACCAGCAAAATATTGTCCGGCATGGTCACGCCAATACGCAAAAAGAAATCAAGATTCAGGTAAGGCGTTGAGTAATGCTCGCGGTAGGTCTGATCGTAGCAGCGCTTGAAGAAGCGCCAGTCAGCTTCGGTCGCATCACGACCGAGCACCCTGCGCATGGTGATGCCCGCCTCTTGTACTTTGCGACGCTCCGCTCGAATATTTTTTCGTTTTTTTTGTTCCAGTGTCGACAAAAACTGATCAAAAGTCTGGTAGCCCTGGTTTTGCCAATGAAACTGCACGCCTTGACGCAACATAAAGCCTGCGGCAGCAAGCTGTGTCGCTTCTGCTTCGGGCGGGTACAGCACATGGGTAGACGATAGTGCGCTGTTTATTTGTGTAGCCTGCAGCGCTTGGACCAGTGCGGCGCGTGCATCACTATTGGCAGCAATCAGTCTCGCACCGGTGACCGGTGTGAAAGGAATCGCGCTCAGCAGCTTGGGGTAGTAATCAATACCGTTACGGCGGTAGGCGTCGGCCCAGGCCCAGTCGAATACATACTCGCCATATGAATGAAATTTGGCATACAGCGGCAATGCAGCGACCAGCGCGTCTTGTTGCCATAGCGTGAGGTATTGGGGCTGCCAGCCTTTCTCTTGCGAGGCACTGCCGGATTCATGCAGCGCATGTAAGAACGCGAACGATAAAAACGGATTTGCCTGCGGTTGTGACTGAATCAATGCGTCCCACGCCGGTTGTCCAACCTCTGATAATGAAGAAACAATGCGCGTGCGATAATCTGTCGCGTCTGAAGTCTGAGTCATGTGTGCTCGGGCTTTCCATTATTTCCATGTTTCTCGATGCCAGTCACAGTAGCCCTCGCCCAAATTAACAGCATCGTCGGTGATCTCGTCGGTAACTGCGCGCGCATTGTTGAGGCAGCCCATCGCGCTGCAGGTGAGGGCGCAGATATTGTGCTCACGCCTGAATTGTCGCTGGTGGGGTACCCGCCGGAAGATTTGCTGTTGCGTGAGTCATTCTACGCAAAATCACGCACCGCGTTGCAACAACTAGCCAAACAACTCGCTGAGTTCAAAGGCTTGCATGTCATCGTTGGTCACCCACTGCGTGAGGGTAACGGGCAGCAGTACAACGCTGCCTCGGTGCTGTTGGACGGTGAGGTCATCAAGACCTATCGCAAGCATGCACTCCCCAACTACACCGTATTTGACGAGAAGCGCTACTTCACTGCAGCAGAAGATGTTTGCACTTTCGATGTGAAAGGCACGCGCTTCGCCATCAATATTTGTGAAGACACTTGGTATGCCGAGATGCCGCGCAAAGCACGTGAGGCAGGTGCACAAGTGCTGATGGTATTGAATGCCTCACCGTTTCACATGCACAAACAGCATCTGCGAATTGATACGCTGCGCGACACCGTCAGCAAGCAACAACTCGCGATGGTGTATCTGAATTTGGTGGGTGCGCAGGATGAGTTGGTATTTGATGGCGCGTCATTCGTACTTGATGCGGCGGGCGAGTTGTGTGCGCAGTTAAAGCCTTTCGAAGAAGATTTTGCGCTGGTCAGTTTCAATGACGGTATGCCCGAACGATTACCGCTGCGCGATACGCCGTCGCTTGAAGCTCAGGTTTATGCAGCCTTGGTGTTGGGTGTGCGCGATTACGTTGGCAAGAATGGATTTCCCGGCGCGATCATTGGTTTGTCTGGTGGCGTTGATTCGGCACTGACCTTGGCGATTGCTGTTGATGCGCTGGGCAAAGACAAGGTGCGTGCGGTGATGATGCCTTCTCCCTATACCGCTGAAATTTCGTGGATAGATTCACGTGACATGGCGGCGCGCCTGGGCGTGCGCTACGACGAAATCCCGATTGCGAGCTGTTTTGATGCATTTCGTGACGCGTTACAGCCGCTGTTCGCCGGGTTGGCAGAGGACACCACCGAAGAAAACCTGCAAGCGCGTATTCGCGGCACCTTGTTGATGGCACTTTCCAACAAGACCGGCGCGATCGTGCTCACCACCGGCAACAAGAGCGAGATGGCAACCGGTTACTGCACGCTGTACGGTGATATGGCGGGCGGCTATGCGGTCATCAAAGACATTCTCAAGACCATGGTCTATCGGCTGTGTGATTATCGAAATGCTATTTCAGAGGTCATCCCGCAGCGCATACTCACGCGCGCGCCGTCGGCCGAGTTACGGCCAAACCAGCTCGATCAGGACTCGCTGCCGCCGTATGAGGTACTCGACGGTATCCTGCGGCAGTACATGGAAGAGGGTGAGGGCGTTGCGGAACTTCTTGCCGCGGGTTATCGTAAGCAAGATGTCGACCGAATTACCCGCCTGGTCAAGATCAATGAATACAAAAGGCGGCAGGCACCGGTTGGACCAAGAATCACGCATCGTGCATTTGGCCGTGACTGGCGTTACCCAATCACGTCAAAATTCAGCGAATAATTCGATGCGGTTTCTTTTTCAATAAGGTTGCCGACGATACGACTGTAACGCTTGCACGCCCGAACGAATGATTCGTTGAGAATATCGCTCGGTTGGACAAGTTGACTATGACCCGTTTGCCCGAGGAGCTACTGTGAAGCAGATCACTGCCGTCATCAAACCATTCAAACTCGACGAGGTCCGTGAGTCGCTCGCCGCCGTTGGCGTCAGTGGTCTGACCGTTACCGAAGTCAAAGGCTTTGGCCGGCAAAAGGGCCACACCGAGTTGTATCGCGGCGCGGAGTACGTGGTTGATTTTCTGCCTAAGGTAAAAGTTGAGCTGGTGGTTGCTGAAGACAGTGTCGATCGTGCGATCGAGGCAATCGTCAGAGCGGCTCGCACCGGCAAGATTGGCGACGGCAAGATTTTTGTGACTGCTGTCGAGCAGGTGGTACGCATTCGCACCGGTGAAACTGGACCAGACGCCGTTTAATTCCCAGGTATGTTCGCCTGGTGCAGTATGAATAGGTTCTGAATCAACTCTCTGGATCCCGGCCTGCGCCGGGATGACGATTTAGGACGCTATCCACTTTCAAAATGTCGCCAATCGGGTTGATTTGTGAACGATCAGCCTTGATTCCCTGTACCGGGATGACGATTTATTTTGCCTCAGCTTTTGAATTCGTCATTCCGGCGTAGGCCGGAATCCAGAGTGAATTCAATCCGAGACGCATCAAGCTTTCAACAAAACCATCAGCGCGCCGGATCCACCATCTGCCGCGCGTGCGGTGCAAAAGGCAATGACTTCATCTTTTTGCACCAGCCAGTTTCTGACCTTGCTTTTCAAGACAGGTTTTCTGTCCATTGAACCCAAGCCCTTGCCGTGGATAATGCGCACGCAGCGCACACCGCGTTTGACGGCATCGCAAATAAACTGGCCAATCGCTTCGCGCGCCTGATCAACCCGTAGCCCGTGCAGATCAAGCTGATCCTGCGTGACCCAACCCCCACCGCGTAATTTTTTCAACACATCCGGGCCAACACCGGCGCGGGCATAGCTGAGGGCGTCATCCGTCTCGAGCAGGGTCTCGATGCTGAATTCGTCCGAGAGCGACTCTCTCAGGACTGCTTCGTTATCGGCAATTCGTTGCTGGGGAACGGGCGAAGGTTTCGGTGGCGGGTGGTTGACGCGCGCGGCCGTGTTCAATGGCTTGACGTCGCCCACGCTATGACGAAACAGGTTTGCTTCGCGTGCATGTTGCTCAGCCAGCTCTCGACGCTTTCGCTCAGCTTCAGCGTGCGCGGCTGCCTTGTCCTGCAAACGTTGCTGCAAGGCCTTCAGCTCGGCGAGATTTTTCACAGGAAGGCCTCCCTTGTCTGACAACTGCTTTCACCAAACTCAGTGGTTCGTCACAGCATTGCCTGGATCCCGGCCTGCACCGGGATGACGTTTTTTAAAGCCATCACCGTTTGATGAGTCATCCCGGACTGCGCCGTGATAACGCTTTTTTAAAGCCGTTACCGTTTGATGAGTCATCCCGGCGTAGGCCGGGATCCAGTTCCACCATGTCGAAGAAGCGCTGTATCTGTCGAATATCGCAAGCAAGGTGACCATGATTCACCGTCGTGACAAATTCCGCGCCGAGCCGATCATGATCGATCGGCTG
>JBJTXC010000194.1:0-14327 GCA_046082065.1 Burkholderiaceae bacterium | reverse complement strand
TCTTTCCTGATTGCTGACTACGTTTATTTTTTGTCTCAGGGACGCATTGTTGCGCATGGCACGCCGAAACAGATGCGCGAATCAGAGGATCCGTATGTCAAACAGTTTGTGAATGCTCAGGCCGACGGACCCGTACCCTTTCATTATCCCGGGCGCTCGATTGATGAGTTGCTCGGTCTGGCGGCGCGCCATGATTGAATGGCTTGCCAGTGTCGGCAATTACGTAAGGGCTGCGCTCGCTAATCTGGGTTTGCAGATGCGTACCTTTGCCGCGATGTTGATCGCTAGCGGAGGGTTGATTCGCCGCATCAGGTTAGTGACTGATCAAGTCCATTTCATTGGTAATTACTCGCTGGTGATTATTGCGGTATCCGGCTTGTTTGTCGGCTTTGTGCTTGGTCTGCAGGGGTATTACACGCTGAACAAATACGGTTCGGAGCAGGCGCTCGGTCTGCTGGTGGCCTTGTCGTTGGTGCGTGAGTTGGGGCCCGTGGTGACCGCGTTACTGTTTGCCGGACGGGCGGGTACGTCGCTGACCGCTGAAATCGGTTTGATGAAAGCGACCGAACAATTGGCGGCGATGGAGATGATGGCGGTGGATCCGCTCACCCGCGTGCTGGCACCGCGCTTCTGGGCTGGTGTGATTGCCATGCCCCTGCTCGCAGCGGTGTTCTCTGCGGTCGGTGTATTGGGCGGGTACGTGGTGGGGGTGGTGCTGATTGGCGTCGATGAAGGCGCGTTTTGGTCGCAGATGCAGGGCGGTGTCGAGTTGTGGGCGGATATTGGTAACGGCGTACTGAAGAGCGTGGTGTTTGGTGTCGCGGTCACCTACATCGCGCTGTACCAAGGCTACGTCGCAGACGCTACGCCTGAAGGGGTGGCGCGCGCCACCACGCGCACGGTCGTGATCGGGTCGCTGATGGTGCTATGGTTGGACTTTTTGCTCACCGCGCTAATGTTTTCTTGAAGAGGAAGCCGGATGCAACGCAAATCCCTGGATGTTTGGGTCGGCCTGTTCGTCGTGTTGGGTGCGGCGGCCATCATGTTTCTGGCTTTGAAGGTCGGTAATCTGAGTGCATTGAGTCTGGGCCCCAGCTACACGCTCGTGGCGCGCTTCGATAACATCGGCGGGCTCAAGCCGCGCGCCCCGGTAAAAAGTGCTGGCGTGGTGGTAGGACGCGTTGAGTCGATCGGTTTTGATGACCGTACATTTCAAGCCACCGTCACGCTGCGCATGCAAGCTGATGTGAAATTCCCGAGTGACAGCTCGGCCAAGATTTTGACGTCAGGCCTGCTGGGTGAGCAGTACATCGGCCTTGAGCCCGGCGCAGACGATAAAAATTTTAGTCAGGGCGATCGTATAAAAAGCACGCAGTCTGCGATCGTTCTGGAAAACCTGATAAGCCAGTTTTTGTTCAGCAAAGCCGCCGAGGGTAGCAAGGGAGAAGAAAAATGATCAGTCTGAACTTAGTTTGCCGGCGCGCTACGGTGATACTTTGTTTTTGGCTGGGCGCGTGTGCCACCCCGATGGCTGATCGCTCCGATCCGCGCGACCCATATGAAAACTTCAACCGTAAAGTATTCGTTTTTAATCAGGCCGTTGACAAGGCGGTACTGAAGCCCGTCGCTACAGGCTACTCAAAATATCTGCCGGAGTTTGTGCAGACTGCGGTCGGAAATGTATTTGGCAATATTGCGGATGTTTGGACTGCGCTAAATAACTTTTTTCAGTTCAAGCCACGCCATGGCGTGCAAGACACGGGAAGAGTACTCGTCAACACAACGATTGGCATTGGCGGCTTGATCGATGTGGCAAGCAAGATGGGGCTGCCCAAACACCAGGAAGATTTTGGACAAACATTGGGTGTCTGGGGTGTGAAGCCGGGCCCTTATGTGATGTTGCCCTTCTTTGGGCCGAGTACGATGCGCGATACCTTTGCCAAGCCATTGGATTTGTACGCAGACCCGCTCAATTTGGTCGAGCCAGCAGGTACCGAGAATGCTCTTCGCGTCGTTCGGTTCGTCGATGACCGCGCGAGGCTATTGCCCGCGACGGACATGATCGAGCGAGTAGCACTGGATCCTTACCAATTCGTGCGTGATGCTCACTTGCAGCAGCGTGAGGTCAAAGTGTTCGATGGAGAGTCTGCCCCTTGACGCGAGCGGAGCACGCTTTGGCCGATCGTTGAGACGCGGCCGGCCTCAAAGAAATTTGGTTATCATGAGCAATTCGGGCAATCGTCGTCCGGGAATATGAGAGTTGCCTGATGTATAAATTTTCCTTTGTTCCACTTTTTTTGCGCTGGCTGGGTTGGGTATTGGTTGCCAGCATGATGCAAGCCGGCGTCGTCCAGGCGCAAGAAGCGCCCGATGTGTTAGTCAAGCGAGTCAGTGAAGAGATTCTCGCGATCGCGAAGTCAGATAAGCAAATCCAGGCAGGCAACCAGGATAGGATCATGGAGCTGGTGCGGTCAAAAATACTGCCCCATGTAAACTTCCAGCGCATGACTCAACTTACCGCTGGCAGATACTGGCGTGAGGCCACGCCAGACCAACAGGCTGCACTGACCAATGAGTTCAAGACACTGCTGATTTATACCTATGCGGGCGCGATTGCCCAAATCCGTAATCAAACCCTTGAATTCAAGCCGATGCGCGCCGCGCCAGCAGACAACGAGGTTGAAGTTCGAACTGCAGTGATTCAGTCCCGCGGTGAACCAATACAGCTGAATTATCGTCTTGAGAAAGATGCTGCCGGTTGGAAGATTGTCGACATCAACATCCTCGGTGCCTGGTTGGTTCAGACCTACCGAAATGGTTTTGCGGCCGAGATCCAGAAAGGTGGTATCGACGGCCTGATCAAGACGCTGGCCGAACGCAACAAGCAACTGTCTGCCAGCCCACCCAAGCCAGTGATCAAAAATTGATATGCCCTTCGCGCCGAAGCAATTGACCATGGCAGATGCCGACACGGTGCTGGCGCAGGGGCTGAGTGCGATTGCCGGCGGAGACACCGAGATTGATCTCGGGTCGCTGCAGCATGTCGACTCATCTGCGGTGGCGGCCTTGCTGGCGTGGCAGCGCGCTGCTCATGATGCCGGCAAAACCCTGAATGTAGCTCACCTGCCGCCCGGACTCGCCAGCTTGGCCAGGCTATACGGCGTGGATCAGCTGTTACCCCGCTAAGCTCGTCCCTCAATCGCTTGCAGGGCGCTTGATTGGCGGCTGGCCACTGACCACGGGGCGAAACCACGCCATTGGTACAGAATTTCCCGCGGTAAATCCCCTATAATCAGCGACTTTGCGCGTCTCGGTGTGCCTCTCGGTGCGCATGAGCGTCACCCTTCCTCGCCAATATGGCCGCCATCCGGATTGACCAAGTCAGAAAGCGCTTCGGCGCGCTGCAAGCGCTTGACGGCGTATCGCTCGAGATCGCCAGCGGTGAATTTTTCGGCTTGCTGGGCCCGAACGGCGCAGGCAAAACCACCTTAATTTCCATCATCGCCGGACTGGCCCGAGCAGATCAGGGCAGTGTGCGTATTCTGGGCCATGATGTGGTGACCGATTTTCGGGCCGCCCGTCGCTCGATTGGTGTGGTTCCGCAAGAGTTGGTGTTTGACCCATTCTTCACCGTGCGCGAAACATTGCGCATGCAGTCAGGTTATTTCGGTATCTCGGGCAATGACGCATGGATCGATGAAATCTTGCACGAGTTGGGTTTGACCGCAAAAGCAGATACCAACATGCGCGCCTTGTCCGGTGGCATGAAGCGCAGAGTGTTGGTGGCGCAAGCATTAGTGCACAAACCACCGGTGATCATGCTTGACGAGCCGACTGCGGGCGTTGACGTTGAGTTACGACAGACCTTGTGGCGCTTCATCGGGCGATTGAATCGTGAGGGTCATACGGTGGTGCTGACAACGCATTACCTGGAAGAGGCACAAGCCCTGTGCAGTCGTATCGCCATGCTGAAAACAGGCGCTGTTGTCGCGCTGGATTCGACCGCTGCTTTGCTGAAAAGGATCTCCGGCTCGCAACTGGTGGTGCGCTTGACTACGGGCAGCTTGCCAGCGTCGCTGCATCATCTGCTGTCGCATACTGAGGCGTTGCCGGACACGCGGCAATACACACTACGCGTCAACCATCACGATGAGGTCGAGCAAATTCTGGCGCAGATTCGTCAGGCCGGGCTCGCCATCGAAGATTTGCAATTGCATCAGGCCGATCTGGAGGATGTGTTCATTCAGATCATGGGGGGCAGGCAATGACGGGCTTTCGTACCCTGCTCTACAAAGAACTGCTGCGCTTCTGGAAAGTGGCGACGCAAACACTGACTGCACCCATCGTGACCGCGATGCTGTATCTGCTGATTTTCGGCCATGTGCTGGAAGATCATGTGCAACCATTTCCGGGCGTGTCTTACACCGCGTTTCTGGTACCCGGATTGGTGATGATGAGTGTGCTGCAAAATGCGTTCGCTAATTCATCATCGTCGCTGATTCAATCGAAGATCACCGGTAATCTGGTTTTTATTTTGTTGACGCCGTTATCGCACTGGGAGATGTTTAGTGCCTATGTGCTGGCGGCGATGATCCGTGGCTTTCTGGTTGGTTTGGGCGTGATGCTGATCACCTTGTTGTTTGCTAAATTGAGTTTTGTTGCGCCGCTGTGGATTATTTTGTTTGCATTGCTGGGCGCGGCTATTCTGGGCACCATGGGTTTGATCGCCGGTATTTGGGCTGAAAAATTTGACCAGTTGGCTGCATTCCAAAACTTTTTGATTGTGCCGGCGACGTTTCTGGCTGGGGTGTTTTACTCTGTACACTCATTGCCGCCTTTTTGGCTGGCGGTGTCGCATGCGAATCCGTTTTTTTACATGATCGACGGTTTTCGCTACGGCTTTTTTGGTTACTCGGATGTCGCGCCACTGACTAGTCTGGTCGTTGTGCTGCTGTTCTTTCTTGTTTTGTCGTCAATCGCGGTCACGCTGCTAAAACGTGGCTACAAGCTGCGTCATTAGTTTTTGCTGGTTTTTAAAGAGATGAGGTTGAATCGTGCTGCCTACACCTGACTTGATCAAGAGCTATATCGCTGCTGGTATTGAATGTACTCATCTTGAGGTAGATGGTGACGGTCAGCATTTCACCGCGGTGATTGTCTCGTCCGCGTTCGCCGGCAAGCGCCTGATACAGCGGCATCAACTGGTTTACGCCGCGCTGGGCGACCGCATGAAAGCAGAGATCCATGCGCTGTCGATGAAGACATTGACGCCTGAGGAGTACCAGGCCTGATGGATAAGTTGCTGATCCGCGGCGGCCGTCGGCTGGCTGGCGAGATCGAGATCGCGGGTGCCAAAAACGCGGCGCTGCCTATTCTTTGCGCTGGCTTGCTCAGCGCCGAGACGGTGATGCTATCCAATGTGCCGAGGCTGCAAGATGTGATGACCATGCAGAAGCTGCTGCGTCAGATGGGGCTCTCGATCGAGGATAAAGGCGATGCACTGGCGCTGTGCGGCCGCACGGTCGACAAGCCCGAAGCACCCTATGAATTGGTGAAAACCATGCGCGCCTCGATACTGGTGCTCGGGCCATTGCTTGCGCGCTTTGGCGAAGCAAAAGTCTCCTTGCCTGGTGGTTGTGCGATCGGCTCGCGGCCAGTCGATCAGCACATCAAAGGTCTGCAAGCCATGGGTGCGGAGATCCAGATCGAAGCGGGTTATATCCACGCCCAAGCCAAGCGACTCAAAGGTACGCGCATCGTCACTGACATGATCACGGTCACTGGTACCGAAAATCTGATGATGGCGGCTGTGCTGGCCGATGGCGTGACCGTACTGGAAAACGCCGCGCGTGAACCCGAAGTGACTGACCTTGCAAATCTTCTGGTGGCGATGGGCGCACACATTGAGGGGATCGGTTCTGATCGCTTGACCGTGACAGGCGTGCCTGCGCTGCACGGCGCGACCCATCGCGTGATTGCCGACCGAATTGAAACCGGTACATTCCTGTGTGCCGTCGCTGCGACCGGCGGCGATGTCGTTCTGAAAGGCGCGCGCGCAGATTTGCTCGACGCGGTACTCGACAAGCTGCGCGAAACCGGCGCCGTGCTGACGTCGGGCGATGACTGGATTCGTATTCAGATGTCTGGTCGCCCGAGATCAGTCAGCTTTCGTACCACGGAATATCCCGGCTTCCCGACCGACATGCAGGCCCAACTGATGGCATTAAACGCGCTTGCCGAAGGAAGTAGCCGGGTCAGCGAGACGATTTTCGAAAATCGTTTCATGCACGTGCAAGAGCTGAATAGACTCGGTGCATCGATCGAGATCGATGGTCATACGGCGGTGGTCCACGGGGTTGGCAAACTGGTGGGCGCGCCCGTGATGGCAACCGATTTACGTGCCTCGGCATCACTGGTGATTGCGGGCTTGGCGGCTGAGGGCGAGACGCTGATCGACCGCATATATCATCTCGACCGCGGCTATGACCGAATGGAAGTGAAGCTGTCGGCCGTTGGTGCTGATATACAAAGAATTCGATGAGCATGAATCAAAGTTTGACGCTGGCGCTCTCCAAGGGGCGCATCTTCGACGAGACCTTACCGCTGCTTGAGGCAGCAGGCATTACCGTCTCTGACGACCCCGAAAAGTCGCGCAAGCTGATCTTGCCCACCAGCGATGCAGGCATCCGCGTGGTGATCGTGCGCGCGTCTGACGTGCCAACCTATGTGCAATACGGTGCGGCCGACTTTGGCGTCGCCGGCAAGGATGTGTTGTTGGAGCACGGCGGTGAGGGTTTGTACCAACCAGTCGATCTGAATATTGCCAAGTGCCGAATGTCGGTCGCGGTGCCAGCAGGTTTTGACTATGCCAGTGCGGTTCGGCAGGGAGCGCGGCTGCGTGTTGCGACTAAATATGTCAATGTCGCGCGCGAGCATTTTGCTGCCAAGGGCGTACATGTTGATTTGATCAAGCTGTACGGATCGATGGAGCTGGGGCCGTTGGTCGGTTTGTCCGATGCGATTGTTGATTTGGTGTCGACCGGTAGTACTCTTCGTGCAAATCATCTGGTCGAAGTTGAGCAGATCATGGATATCTCATCGCGGCTGGTGATCAACCGCGCTGCATTGAAAACCAAACGCGAAAAACTGCAGCCCATCATCGAAGCCTTTGAAAGCGCTGCGCGCGAAAACAAATAATGCCTACGTCTGTTCCAATTCGTCGACTCAGCACGACTGACGCTGATTTTCGAGCGACGCTGATGGCCGTACTTGCATTCGAAGCGGCCGAAGATGAAGCGATTGACCGCGCTGCGGCAAACATCCTTGCCCAGATCAAGCAGCGTGGTGATGCGGCTGTGCTCGACTACACGCGTCAATTCGATCGACTCGCTGCGAGCAGCGTGTCCGCGCTGGAGATTGGCGATGCCGAGTTGCAGGCGGCACTCGATGGTTTGAGCCCGCAACGTCGCGACGCCCTACAGCAGGCAGCGGATCGGGTGCGCGCCTATCACCAGCGACAGAAGGACGAATGCGGCTCCGATGGTTTCAGCTTCACCGAGCCGGATGGCACCGTGCTGGGCCAAAAAGTCACGGCGCTCGATAAAGTGGGTATCTACGTACCCGGGGGGAAAGCGGCTTACCCCTCGTCTGTGTTGATGAATGCGATTCCGGCCAAAGTGGCTGGTGTGGGTGAGATCATCATGGTGGTGCCAACGCCAGACGGGGTCAAAAACCCGCTGGTGCTGGCAGCAGCGGCAATTGCCGGTGTTGATCGTGTCTTTACAATTGGCGGCGCACAGGCTGTCGGCGCGCTTGCATACGGCACCGCCACCATTCCGCAAGTCGACAAGATTGTCGGACCGGGCAACGCCTATGTCGCTGCGGCCAAGCGCCGCGTGTTCGGTACGGTGGGTATCGACATGATTGCAGGCCCTAGCGAAATTCTGGTGCTGGCCGATGGCAGCACGCCCGCCGACTGGGTCGCGATGGACTTGTTCTCGCAGGCGGAGCATGACGAGCTGGCGCAATCGATACTGGTGTGCCCCGACGCGGATTATCTGGACCAGGTTGCCAACAGCGTCAACAAGCTGATTGATGCCATGCCGCGCAAAGACGTCATTCATACCTCGCTGACGAACCGCGGTGCGATGGTCAAAGTGCGCGACATGGACGAGGCCTGCGAGATCGCTAACCTGATCGCGGCCGAGCATCTGGAGATCTCGGCTGCCGAGCCGACGCAGTGGGCCGACAAGATACGTCACGCCGGCGCCATGTTTCTCGGCCGCTTTTCTTCCGAATCGCTGGGGGATTATTGCGCTGGTCCGAATCATGTCTTACCCACCTCGCGCACTGCACGCTTTTCCTCACCGCTCGGGGTATACGACTTTCAAAAACGCTCCTCCATCATTCATGTCAGCGCCGCTGGCGCGCAAACACTGGGCAAGGTCGCGGCTGAGCTGGCTTATGGCGAGGGCTTGCAGGCGCACGCACGTTCTGCCGAGATGCGGCTAGAGTGAATGTGATGGCAGATTTACTGCAGGTGGTGCGGGACGACGTTCGGTCGCTGGCTGCTTACCATGTGCCGGACGCCAGCGGCCTGGTCAAGCTCGATGCGATGGAAAACCCGTACACGCTGCCGCCTGAGCTGCAGCAGTTACTGGGCGATCGTCTTGCCGCAGTTGCTTTGAATCGATACCCGGTGCCGAGCTATGCGGCCCTGAAGGCGGCCATTCGCGACCATGCCGGGATACCACCCGGTTTCGATGTGATGCTTGGTAATGGCTCGGATGAGTTGATCGCCATGCTCTCGACCGCCTGCGCCAAGCCGGGTGCCAAAGTGCTGGCACCGGTGCCGGGGTTTGTGATGTACGCCATGTCAGCACAACTAGCCGGTATGTCGTTTATTGGGGTGCCGTTGTGCGCTGACTTTTCGCTTGATCTTGACGCCATGCTTGCGGTCATCGGCAAAGAGCGTCCGGCGATCACTTATCTTGCTTATCCCAACAACCCCACCGGCAATCTATTCAAACTCGATGACCTGCTGCAGATTATTCACGCAGTAGGCGATACAGGTTTGGTGGTGGTTGATGAGGCCTACCAGCCTTTTGCGGGCACCAGCTTCCTGGCGCGACTGCCAGAATTTTCCAATGTAGTGCTGATGCGTACCGTGTCCAAGCTGGGTCTGGCCGGTATTCGCTTGGGTTACCTGTCGGCCGCCAGCGAGTTGCTGGCAGAATTTGACAAGGTAAGGCCACCTTATAACGTCAATGTACTCACCGAGGCGGCTGCTATTTTCATGTTCGAGCATGCAGCCACCCTTGACGCGCAGGCCGCAGCCCTTTGCGCCGAGCGCGCTCGTATGGCTGAGCAGCTGGCTGCCATGCCGGGCGTGGTGTGCTTTCCCTCTGCGGCTAATTTTTTGTTGATACGTATTGAGCGCGCGGGCCTGAGCGGAACCGATGTGTTTGAGCGGCTGCTGGCTCGGCAGGTACTGGTAAAAAATGTCGGTAAAATGCATACGCTTCTGGAAAACTGCTTGCGCATCACGGTGAGTACGCCGCAAGAAAATGCAATGCTGCTGAATGCGCTGCAGTCCAGCCTGATGTCCTGATCCCCTTCAATCATGTCGATTCAACGTAAAGCCGAAGTCGTCCGCGACACCAGTGAGACCAAGATACGGGTCGCGCTTAACCTGGATGGCACTGGTCAGCAAAAGCTCGATACCGGGGTGCCTTTTCTCGATCACATGCTGGATCAGATTGCGCGCCATGGCCTGATTGATCTGGATATCAGTGCGAAGGGCGATTTGCATATCGATGCCCACCACACTGTGGAAGATGTCGGGATTACGCTGGGTCAGGCATTCGCGAAAGCGATTGGTGACAAAAAAGGTATACGCCGCTACGGCCACGCATACGTGCCACTGGATGAGGCGCTATCCCGTGTCGTGATTGATTTTTCCGGCCGCCCCGGGTTGGAATTCCACGTGCCTTTTACTCGCGCCATGATTGGTCAGTTCGATGTCGATCTGACCCATGAGTTCTTTCAGGGATTCGTCAATCACGCGCTGGTCACGCTGCATATCGATAACCTGCGTGGTGACAATGCGCATCATCAGTGCGAGACTGTATTCAAGGCCTTTGGCCGGGCGCTGCGCATGGCGGCCGAATTAGATCCTCGCGCGGCCGGCACGATTCCATCCACCAAGGGCAGCCTCTGATCCATCCTCGGTGCGGGTTCATCACGGCCGCAGACGCTAACGCCACCCATGAACAAGATCGTTGTCGTTGATTACGGTATGGGTAACTTGCGCTCGGTGGCGCAAGCCCTGATACGAGTGGCGCCCGAGGCTGAAGTCAGCGTCAGCGGCGACCCGCAGTCGATACGCTCGGCTGATCGCATCGTGTTGCCAGGCCAGGGCGCGATGCCTGATTGCATGCGATCTTTACGCGAGTCGGGCCTGATCGATGCGCTGCTTGAGGCGGCAAATGCCAAGCCTCTGCTTGGCGTCTGTGTCGGTGAGCAGATGATGTTCGAGCAGAGCGAGGAGGGGCACGCGACCTGCTTGTCGTTGATGCCCGGTCGCGTGATTCGATTTCAGCTCGATGACCGCCTGCAGTCAGACGGCTCGCGTTACAAGGTGCCGCAGATGGGCTGGAACCGCGTCAAGCAGCGCCGCCTGCATCCACTTTGGGCGAATGTGCCGGATGACAGCTATTTTTACTTCGTCCACAGTTACTACGCGCTGCCGGAAAATCCCGCGCATGTATGCGGCGAGACCGATTACGGGGTGACATTCTGCTCGGTCGCCGGGCGCGATAACATATTTGCTACGCAGTTCCACCCTGAAAAAAGCGCAGCCGCTGGTTTGCAGCTTTATAAAAATTTTGTACATTGGAACCCTTAGAACCCATCTCGCCATGCTGCTGATACCTGCTATCGACCTCAAGGATGGTCATTGCGTGCGCCTGAAACAAGGCGACATGGATCAGGCCACCGTGTTTTCTGACGACCCCGCCAAGATGGCGCGGCATTGGTTGGAACAGGGCGCGCGGCGCCTGCATTTGGTTGATCTGAATGGTGCGTTTGCCGGCAAGCCGAAAAACGAACCTGCGATCAAATCGATACTTGCGGCGGTCCGTGAGTACGCGGAAGAATTCGAGATAGACGAGATACCGGTGCAACTCGGCGGCGGTATTCGCGACCTCGATACCATCGAGCGTTTTCTCGACGACGGTATCTCTTACATCATTATCGGCACTGCTGCCGTCAAAAATCCGGGGTTCTTGCACGACGCATGTGGTGCATTTCCGGGTCAGATCATTGTTGGTTTGGATGCCAAAGAGGGCAAGGTCGCAACCGATGGCTGGAGCAAACTTTCCGGCCACGAGGTGATTGATCTGGCTAAAAAATTCGAAGACTACGGCTGCGAAGCGATTGTGTACACCGACATCGGCCGCGACGGCATGATGAAAGGTGTGAACATCGACGCCACCGTCAAGCTGGCGCAGAGCATGACGATTCCGGTCATCGCCTCGGGCGGGGTACACACCATCACCGATGTCGAGGCCTTGTGCGCCGTCCAGGAAGAAGGGATTGAGGGTGTGATCTGCGGACGCTCGATCTACGAGGGTACGCTCGATTTGCGAACGGCACAGGATCGCGCCGACGTATTGTCGGGCGAGCGAGATCCCGACTGACATGGCACTCGCAAAACGCGTCATCCCCTGCCTGGATGTCACCGCAGGCCGGGTGGTGAAAGGCGTCAATTTCGTCGAGCTGCGTGATGCCGGCGACCCGGTCGAAATAGCGCGTCGCTATGATGAGCAAGGCGCTGACGAGATCACTTTTCTGGATATCACCGCGTCATCAGATGATCGCGACCTGATCCTTCACATTATCGAAGCCGTGGCTTCGCAGGTGTTCATTCCGCTGACGGTAGGTGGTGGTGTGCGGCAGGTTGATGATGTGCGGCGCTTGCTGAATGCCGGCGCTGATAAAGTCAGTATCAATACGTCGGCCGTGACCAATCCTCAGCTGGTGGCGGATGCTGCCAGTAAATACGGCTCGCAATGCATTGTGGTGGCCATAGATGCCAAGCGCGCGCCGGCTGGCCATTGGGAAGTGTTCACGCACGGTGGTCGCAATTCGACGGGCCTGGACGCGGTTGCGTGGGCACAAAAGATGGAGTCACTCGGCGCCGGCGAGGTTCTGCTGACCAGCATGGACCGCGATGGCACGCAAGATGGCTTCGACCTTCCCCTGACTCGCGCTGTATCCGACGCGGTAGGTATTCCCGTGATCGCCTCGGGCGGTGTCGGTGGTTTGCAGGATCTGGCCGATGGTGTGACTCAGGGTCGCGCCGACGCTGTGCTGGCGGCGAGTATCTTTCACTATGGTCTGCACACGGTGCAGGAGGCCAAAGCTTACATGGCGTCGCGAGGCATTCCGATGAGGCTTGCATGAGTCAAAACGCCGATTGGCAGGACCGCATCCGATGGGACGCCAATGGCTTGGTGCCCACCATTGCGCAAGAAGTCGGTAGCAACCAGATACTGATGGTGGCTTGGATGAATCGTGAATCATTGGCGCGCACGGTAGCGTCCGGACAAGCCGTGTACTGGAGTCGATCGCGTAACACGCTATGGCACAAAGGTGAAGAGTCGGGCCACTTTCAAAAGGTGCACCAGATTCGGCTTGATTGTGATGATGACGTATTGCTGCTACAGGTTGAGCAGGTCGGTGGGCTCGCTTGCCACACCGGCAGGCACAGTTGTTTTTTCAACGAGCTGCAAGTGAATGATGGCGCCATCAGCTGGGCCGAGGTTGAGCCGGTCTTGAAAAACCCGGATGACATTTACAAGAAATGACATGAACGACACTTTGCAGCGCTTGGCGCAGATCATCGAGACACGTAAACCCGCGGCAGGTGGTGATCCCGAGCGTTCATATGTGGCGCGCTTATTCGCCAAAGGTGATGATGCGATTCTCAAAAAAATCGGAGAAGAAGCGACCGAGACAGTGATGGCCGCCAAGGATGTGCGTCAAGGTTCGGATCCAGACAAGCTGGTGTACGAATGCGCGGACCTCTGGTTTCATTCGCTCATCATGCTGGCGCAATTCAACCTCACGCCGCAGCAAGTCCTCGACGAATTAGCGCGTCGCGAAGGCATGTCCGGGATTGAAGAAAAAGCCAATCGCAAGCTGCAAAGCCGCGAACAAGACGAGGCCGATAAGTAAGCTCGCCATCGTGCTTGCCATGCTGTGCGTAACACGCCTCACTTATTGAAAGCGTGAGCCGGCGTCACCGTAGCGAGCCATGAGCGCCATGAATCATTCCAACTATCAGTTGATCAAATCGGAGAGACAACTTGGATAACTGCATCTTCTGCAAGATCGTCGCGGGCTCGATTCCATCAAAAAAAGTGTTCGAGGATGAGGATTTGATTGTTTTTCACGATATCAACCCGGCGGCGCCCATGCATTTACTGATGGTGCCCCGAGAGCACATCGCGACGCTCGCCGATAGCAGCGACCAGCACCAAGCGTTGTTGGGTAAAATGTTGCTGCTTGCTCCCAAGTTGGCGCAGGCGCATGGCGGCGGCTATCAAAATGGCGCGGATGGCCCGACCGGGGGCTTCAAAACCCTAATCAACACGGGTCCTGATGGTGGTCAGGAGGTGTACCATCTGCACTTACACTTGATGGGCGGTGCTCGCCCGTGGCGCGGACAGCGTTGATTCGCTGTAAACAGAAATTGACGGCTTTAAAGCCGCTAGGAGATTGCAATGGGTTCGTTCAGTATTTGGCACTGGGTCATTGTTCTGGTCATTGTGATGCTGGTGTTCGGTACCAAAAAGCTGGGCAATATCGGCTCGGATTTGGGTAAGGCAGTCAAAGGTTTCAAAGATGGTGTGAAAGGGTCGGAAGAGCCGGCCGCGCCTGCACAGCAGGTGGCTGATAAATCCACTATCGACGTCGAAGCCAAGGAAAAAGCCAAGAGCTGATCCCGCCTCTACCGGCGGGTTTGCTTTTTACTCGCCGCGTCCGTCTGGTTCATCGCCCGCCATGATCGACCTCGGTCTTTCCAAACTCGCCCTGATCGGTGCGGTCGCGCTAGTCGTGATCGGTCCGGAGAAACTGCCGGCCGTAGCGCGCATGGCCGGCACGTTGTTTGGTCGCGCCCAGCGCTACATCAATAACGTGAAGGCCGAAGTCAATCGCGAGATGCAGATGGAAGAGCTGCAAAAAATGCAGACCAGTATTGTGGAGGCGGCTAGCAAGCTAAACCTCACCATTACTGCCGAGGCGGCTGAGGTGCGCAAAGA
>JBJTXC010000193.1:0-3006 GCA_046082065.1 Burkholderiaceae bacterium | reverse complement strand
CCAAGCTCTCTGAAACACCTGGCGGTACGCGCTGGATCGGGCCCGAGCTAGGCGAGCATACCGACGAGGTACTGGCTTCGCTCGGGTACAGCCCCGAGCAAATCGCGGCACTGCGCAGCCAAGGTGTTCTCTAAACTGGCTTTCATGTTGCCGAGCCGCTGAATCATCGATGTGAACTGTCCTCGACCATTCGAGAGATCGTGTCACGCTCACTATTCGTCAAAAAATCAACAATCGCTTGCATGCCCTAGTACATCAGGACGCTCTTGGTACCTCATCGGTTGCGGAACTGCCCCAGGAGTGGTGGAACCGACTTTAGGCCATCGAAGGCGATGCGCGATTCAAACAACGCGACAGAGAGCGATCATGGGTGATCATAAATTAGTGGGCTCAAATCAGGACAACGCTAGCCCATTGCGAGATTCTTACAGTGGGTTTTTCGATGACCGTCCCGATGATAGTGATATCGATGGGGCGCTGCATCACAAGCCTTCTATGCTGAAACAAATCGGCACGTGGTTCAGGGATGTAGGCGCACAGTTCACGGCGTTTTTTGTTGGTTTGGGCGAAGGTATTGCCTCGGCGTGGACAGCAGTCAAGCGCGCATTCGGCTCCGAGGATCAGGCTCAGCAGGCTGTGCGGCATATCCAGCAGCCCATCACCGCCGAAGAACGAGCAGTATTGCAGCCGCGCGAACAACTGGCCAACCTTACTCAGCCGGGGCTGCATCGGATTGATACAGAAAAAAAGCAAGCAGTGGCCACGGCAGATTTCATCGAGAGTGTCGATATACCCTTCAATATTCCTGTATCGCAGCAGGGTGAGGACGAATTAGCTTTCGATGCCTATGCCACGCTTTGCAAGCAGGATGGCAAACCGCTGGGAGCGATTCCTTGCCCGCAGAATTTCAATGATGCGGCCGTACGGTATGCCAAAGCTTTTTTGGGTCAGGTAGCACAGCGCAAACAGACCGCTGAAAAAACGCATGCTGAGTTTTGGCTTTCAAGCACCGACCAGGAAAAATTCGAGGGCGCAAAAAATTTATTGGCGCAGCAATTTGATAAAGAATCCAAACAACTTGCGGAAGCAGCAAACAAGTTAGGAAAAATTCATAAGAATTCTTCGCATCAATGCCTTAGTTTCATGGCATGGCGAGATTGGAGAAAAGAACCGTCAAAGCAACCAGCCTACGAGAATTTTAGTATCGAGGCGGCGCTTGCCTATGCCAATGAGTTACAGAGTCAATACAAAAATCAGTATCTGGCCACAAACCATCATTTGCAAGCGTTGCTCAGTGATGCCACTCTTTTAATTACGCAGAAAGACCATTATCTGGATTTGTACGCTTTTCTTCAGCTTGAAAAAATTTCGGACGATATTGCCAAGCTTACGACGTCGGCGTCCAATGCCACGAATGCGCCTACTGATTCGCTTGTGTCTCCCGCCCCGCCACCACCGCCCAATCGTACGAAAAATACGGTGACACACGCTACGCTACATAAAATCCCTGATTTATCGACCTTTGAAACTGAGATTCAAACGATGAGCTACGCTCGGCTGAATCAGTTTTTCGATGAATATAGTCAGCAAATTGATAAAGGATTAGTGAAAGTCGACCGCAATGATCCGCTATTTACTGCTATGGCATCGGCAGCGGTTGAGTTTTTGAATAAAGCCGATGCAGCACCAGAAACTGTAGATTGGCAGATGTATGCTGCGGCTAACTTTGTTATTAATGAGTATCGGCTACATCAAGACGACATGGGCAAATCCAGTGGGTTATAACTTATGTACCTAGCGCATCGACCAATTGCTCCAGCTTGACCGAATCCGCACAAAACAGCCGTATACCCTCAGCCAGCTTTTCGGTCGCCATAGCATCTTCATTCAGCGCAAGTCTGAATGCTTTTTCATCAAGACTGATTTTTTCCATATCGGCACGTGCTGCTTGTTCTACGGATAGCTTGCGCGCAACCGGCGCTTCGTTTTCGGACAGCGACTGTAGCAGTTCGGGGCTGATCGTCAGAAGATCACAGCCCGCAAGTTCGAGGATTTGAGAAGTATTTCTAAAACTCGCGCCCATCACTTCAGTGCGGTAGCCAAATTTTTTGTAGTAGGTGTAGATACGTTGCACTGACTGTACACCGGGATCGTCTGCGCCGCTGTAGTCGACGCCGTTCGCTTTTTTATACCAGTCGTAAATTCTTCCTACGAAAGGCGAGATTAGCTGTGCGCCAGCTTCGGCACAAGCAATCGCTTGCGGCAGCGAGAACAGTAGCGTCATATTGCAGCGTATGCCTTCTTGCTGCAGTACCTTTGCCGCGCATATACCTTCCCAGGTCGATGCGATCTTGATCAGTACTCGCTGGCGATTTACCCCTGCAGCTTCATAGAGCGAGATCAGCTGCCGCGCTTTGGTGATGGTGCCCTCGGTATCGAATGACAGACGAGCGTCGGTCTCGGTCGAGACTCTTCCGGGAATGATTGCGAGAATTTTCAGACCAAAAGCAACCAGCAAATGGTCAATGATCTCGCTGCTTGGCCGGCCTCGATGCGCTTGGACAGTGTGCTCCAATAGTGGCCGATACGCCGGTTTTTGAACAGCTTTGAGAATCAGCGAAGGGTTAGTCGTTGCATCTTGTGGCTGAAAGGTTTCCATCGCGTGGAAGTCGCCTGTATCGGCGACAACAGTGGTGTACTGCTTGAGCTGTTCAAGTTGGTTCATGAGAATTGGAGGTCAGGCAAAAAATCGTATTTGAAAAGTGCGTATCTTGTCCGTGAAGTAAGGCGTATGTAAACGCCTTTCACAAATCCGCGCTATAAAAAATTTTCATTCGAGTGCATCGCGTGCGCGTTTGATGAGTGCGTCCGTCGAGCTGTCATGCCCTAGTGCCGCCTCAGGGGCATCAAGCTCGGACAAGATGCGTAGCGCCAATGTCTTGCCAAGTTCTACGCCCCATTGATCAAAACTATTGATATCCCAAAGTACGCCAAGGACGAAGGTTT
>JBJTXC010000192.1:0-5509 GCA_046082065.1 Burkholderiaceae bacterium | reverse complement strand
GGTATCAATGCGTGGCTAACATTAATGTGCAATTGGCGTGATGCACAGCGCATCTATCCACGGATTCGATAATCCCATACTTGCACGCAGCAGACCGATAAGACCAAAGCCGAACACCAATAAACCGGCCAAGCGTCGCACCCACAGCCGTTGAAGTAGCGGCTGTATCGAAGCACCCGCCAAGCCCATACTGAACAGCAGCGGCAGGGTCCCCACACCAAAAGCCAGCATGACGAGTGCGCCGCGAGATGGTGAACCACTGAGCAAGGCTGTCATCAATACGCTGTACACCATGCCGCATGGTACCCAACCCCATAGACCACCTAACGCCAAAGCCTGTGAGTTGCGCTGCACCGGGAGTAAATACCTCATCGAAGGTTGCAGCCGGCGCCATAGCCATTGGCCTATTGCCTCGATTCGGGACAAGCCGTGCCATAGATTCATGAGCGTCAGACCGAGTGCCATCAGCGTCAGGTTGGCCAGCCAATACGCCACCGTCTGCAAGCTCGCGAGATTGATCATGAGGGGTACGCTACCGATCAATCCAGCCAGCGCGCCGGCCAGCATGTAGCTGCCGATGCGCCCCAGATTGAATACCAAGACGCGCGGCCCGGCATCGGTGAACATACTCGTACGAAGCGCAACAGCATCGACCCGAATGGGGATCGTCTGGCGTGGGGTAGCGACTGCAAACGCGCCGACAATGCCGCCGCACATGCCGACACAATGCACACCGCCGAACAAACCCACCAGGAAGATCGGCAGCAGGAAGAGTAAGGTCACATCTATACCGTGCGCGAGTACCGTAATGGCGCTGAGTATAGCTGCCGCGCTTGCTGTAGATGGCGATCGAAAATCATGCAGATATTCCGTATCAGCAGCCGGCCTTTGAGTGTCACTTCAATCCAATCGCTTTCGATCGTCAATAAACCTGACTGCTGCAGCTCGGCAAGCTGTACCAGCTCAAGGCGAAAGTAAGTTTCAAACTTGATGGGATAGGCTTGCTCTAACGAGCGTACCGATAATTCGAAATTACACATCAGCCGCTGAATGATGAAACGGCGTAGTACATCATCCATGGTGAGTTGGTAACCACGCACGATAGGTAACTCACGCTGATCCAGACGATCGTAGTAATCATCCAAGGTCTTGGCATTTTGGCTGTAGCACATACCAACCGAGCTGATCGCTGATACCCCACACGCGATCAAATCGGATTCTGCATGAGTCGAGTAACCTTGGAAATTCCGGTGCAGCAGCCCCTGCCGCTGTGCGACAGCCAGTTCATCATCTGGCTTGGCGAAGTGATCCATACCAATGTAGATATAGCCCGCAGCATTCAGCTGACGAATGCACAACGCGAGCATCTCGAGCTTGGTATCCGAGCTCGGCAAATCCACCTCTGCGATACGACGCTGTGGCTTGAACAGATGCGGCAAATGCGCGTAGTGGTACACCGCAATCCGGTCAGGATTGGCAGCAATCACTTTGGTGATCGTTTCAGCGATTGATGCCAGCGTTTGCTTGGGTAATCCATAAATCAGATCGATACTGATCGAGCGAAACCCTGCTGATCGAGCCGCGTGAATGGTGTCCAGCGTTGTCTGTTCGGGCTGTATCCGATTGACTGCGCGCTGTACTTGCTCGTCAAAATCTTGCACACCGAGACTGATACGGTTAAAGCCTTGCGCTCGCAGCGAATGAATGCGCGCCGTGGTAACACTGCGAGGATCCACCTCGATCGAATACTCGCCTTTGGTGTCATCTGCAAAACTGAACCAACGCCTGATGTGCTGCATCAGGTCACCCATCTGCTCATCAGACAAGTAGGTCGGCGTACCACCACCAAAATGCAGTTGCTCGACTTGATTGAAGCCAGCGAACAGCTTGCCCTGCATCGCCAACTCGCGCTGCAGGTAGTCAAGATACGTGGTGGCTTTGTCACGATTTTTGGTGATAATCTTGTTGCAACCGCAGTAGTAGCAAACCGTATCGCAAAACGGAATATGAATATAAAGCGATAACGGATGACGAGCGCCGCGTGCGTGTAAATGATTCACCGCGTGAAGGTAGTCGCGATTACTGAACTCCTCGCTGAAGCGATCTGCAGTCGGATACGAGGTGTATCGTGGTCCGGATTGTGCGAGTCGTTGAATCAGCTCGGCGTCGAAGTCAAGCTGCTGGACTGGGTGAACGGGGATCGATTGAATACTCATGGGGCTGGCTACTCGCTGCAGGCCTTCAGCGCAGGCGTGCGGCTGTTGGGCGCTTGAAGTCTATGAACCCACCCTTGGCATTACCTTGACCTAAGTCAAAACTGGCAGGAAGCGGGCGCTCGATTAGCTGTCTGTTGGTGTGAGAATCGGCACGTCCATGGCCCAATGGCGTGAGAACACGGACTCACTGAAGAGAAATGATTGCCAGATCGACCAGATCACTAAACAACGAAAGGAAGTACGATGGGCTTCAAGACTGTACTAGTTCATCTTGATCAGTCCGCGCGTTGCGCCGTACGTGTTCAGTTGGCCGCGCAGCTAGCGATCCGCTTCGATGCACATCTGATCGGTACCGCCCTGACGGGCATTTCGCGTCATGTGTTCAATCGCGCAGAGTTTGATCTGACCGATCCCGTGTTTGCTCACCACCGCGACCATTTAAGACAGCATGCTCGAAGCGTGCTTGATCGCTTCGAGCAAGTCGCTGCATCGACTGGGGTGCCATCGGTCGAGTCACGGTTGGTGGATGACGATGCCGCCGGCGGTATGGTGCTGCAAGCACGCTATGCGGATCTGGTTGTGCTGGGACAGTTTGATCCAAACGCTGTGATACCCGGTGTGATGGCGACGATGCCAGAGCTCGTGGCATTGCATGGTGGCCGCCCGGTACTGGTCGTTCCCCACAGCGGCCAACCTGCTTTCCCGTTGCAACGCGTACTAGTGGCTTGGGATGGTGGATTGTCTGCGACACGTGCGGTGAGTTATGCCTTACCGCTGATGCAAAGTGCAGAAACGGTCGATGTGTTGGTGATGCAAACCGAACATCCAGACGATGCTCATGGCGATCAGCCCGTCGCGGACTTGGCACTGTTTCTCGCTCGTCACGACATCAAGGCGAACGTCGTCGTTCGTCAGATCAAAGACGATGCGGGTGAGGCATTACTATCCATTGCTGCCGATCAGAATAGTGATCTGATCGTCAGTGGCACCTATGGCCACACACGCTTTCGCGAATTAATGCTGGGTGGTGTTACACGAACGTTGCTGCAGTCAATGACGGTACCCGTGCTGATGGCGCACTGAGACCCACGCTGGCGAGACTGCTCGCGGCATGAGTCGCAACTTGCCATCGACCTAACGAGATTGGCTCTAAAAACCTTGTCCGCTTAGCGGTAGACCATGACCGGCAGCGTGGCATGCGACAGCACACGCTGGGCCTGACTACCAAGCAACAACCTATCCAAACCTTTGCGACCATGTGATCCCATCCAGATCAAATCGCAACCCTTGTCACGCGCCGTGTTGATGATCTCTTCGTAGGGATGAACGCCGCGTGTGGATAGCGTTTCACAAGGGACCTTAGCCGTCGTCGCCATGGCTTTCAGCCGCTCAATCGCTTGCTGCGCTGATTTGTCTTGCAGTTCTTCATAGGTCGACAAATCCACCATCGCGCCAGCCTCCGGCATCAGCATGAAGGGATAGATTTCTGCAACCGCCAAGCCAACCACGCTGGCACCTTGTGCCGCTGCAAACGAAAAAGCTGCTTGCGCTGCCTTCTCTGACAAAGCCGAGCCATCGGTTGCCAGCAAAATTTTTTTGAACATGGGGTTTCCTTCGAATGATCAGAATGTCGCCGAATCTAACCAACTTATCCCGGAAAAAAATTGACTTCAGTCAAATTGGCCAGAGCGGTGCCTCATCCATGAGCGCAACTTGCTCGCGTAGCTCAAGAATACGATCTTGCCAGTAGCGCACTGTGCCGAACCACGGGAATGCAGAGGGAAATGCGGGGTCATTCCAACGCATGCCTATCCAAGCACTGTAGTGCAACAAGCGCAGCGTCCGCAAAGCCTCAAGCAGATACAGCTCGCGCTGATCAAATTCGCGGAAGTCTTCATACCCGCTCAGCAGATCCGATAACTGCCGCACCATATCGGCACGCTCACCCGATAGCAACATCCATAAATCCTGTAGTGCAGGGCCAGTGCGGCTGTCATCAAAGTCGACAAAATGCGGGCCGGCATCCGTCCACAGTACATTACCGATGTGACAATCGCCATGCAGCCTGATCAAGCGAATATCACCCGCGCGCTGATAACAGCGGTGCACGGCGTCGATCGCTTGACGGCTAATCACCGACCAGCTTTCATACAACTCGGCAGGGATCAAATCGCTCTGCAATAACCAATCCCTGGCCTGCTCACCAAATGTTTGCGGATCAAGCGCCGGACGCTCTACAAAGGACTCACTTGCACCAACTGCATGTATACGGCCCAGAAAGCGGCCTATCCATTGCAACACACCGTTTTGATCCAGCTCGGGCGCTCGACCGCCCTGTCTGGCGAACACCGCGAATCGGTGCTGTTGGTACGAGTGCAGCGTCGTACTCGCGATTAATAAGGGCGGTACGACAGGAATTTCTTGCGTATGCAGTGCGTGAACGAACTGATGCTCCTCATGAATCGCCGCATCACTCCAACGCGACGGCCGATAGAACTTCACCACCAGCGGTGCGGCATCCTCGATACCCACTTGATAGACCCGGTTCTCATAGCTATTCAGGGCAAGCAAACGACCGTCACCATGCAGCCCGATAGATGCCAGCGCATCGAGCACCACGTCAGGCGATAACGCATGAAACGCTGCTGATGATGAATTGTTCATCGCTGCATTGTAGTCTTGTTACACTGAGCGCTTACCCACCACCGATCGTTACCGTGTCCGACCACTCCCTGCTTAGCGACCAAGAATTCGATGAACTCGATCGCTTCCTGATGTCTGCGCACTGCGGCGATGAGACGATGGCGATGGATGCGCTGAATGGCTATCTGACTGCGATCGCGATTGGGCCGGTCGTCATTCCGTCCGAGCAGTGGACACCACGGATCTGGGGACCAACGCCGCAAGATGCACCGAAATTCCGAGATGCGCAGCAGACCGCACGTATCCATGAGCTACTGTCGCGTGCGCTGGAAGACATCCGGGTGACCTTTGAAGTAGCACCCAAAGATTTCGAGCCACTGTTCTCGGTACAAAAATTCAAAGGCAAAGAACTACTCGACGCCGAAGCCTGGTGCTGGGGGTTTCTTGAGGCGATCAGCTTGGATGAAGTCGCATGGCAGCCCTTGCGTGACTCGTCGCAAGCGATACTGTTCAGAGCGATTGACCTGCTGGGTGCAGAAGAGATTGACGAAGTGCAGTTGGTGCTGGTCGACGACCCGGTCAAATGCCACAAGCTGGCGATTGAAGTGGAAGCCTCAGTACCGCAGATTCAGCGATTTTGGCTGAAGCAG
>JBJTXC010000191.1:0-12518 GCA_046082065.1 Burkholderiaceae bacterium | reverse complement strand
CCTCTCAGCCCACGGCCTCTAAGCTCTCAGCCTCTCAGCCCACGGCCACGTCGCCCGCAGCCACGTCGCCCGCAGCCACTTCGTTAATCCCGCCTGATGATTGGTTGCCGCAGATTGACCCGCTATTCGGTGCGGGCGCTGCGACCGGTTTACTGCTGCTCATTTTGCTGTGGCGTCTGCGACGCAGAAAATCACCGCGCGATGATGATCATCCTGCGACACCGATCGAGCCAACACTATCTCAAACCGTGATAGGCGCAGCCGGTGGTCGACATGTCGACACCGCACACAGCGTATTTCACTCCAACTTTGTTCCATCGATCAGCCAGATCGATACCAACGAGGTAGATGCGGTGGCCGAGGCCGATGTTTATATTGCCTACGGGCGTGATGAACAAGCTGAAGAAATACTGCTTGATGCTTTGCGTGCCCATCCCGAGCGACATGCACTGCGTGTCAAGCTGCTCGAAATTTATGCCGCACGAAAAGATCATCAACGCTTCGGTACGCTGGCGGCAGAGTTGCGCGTACTCACCCACGGTCGCGGGCCGGACTGGGAGCGTGGCGCGCAGCTCGGGCAGTCGCTTGATCCAAACAATCATCTTTACCTGACAGCGACGACCGGTACGCCCGCGCCCATCGCGAAGACTGATACACGGCACATGAACAGTTCGGTATCTGCCAGCGACATCGGTGCGCTGGGTCAGGCGTCCCGACCTAAGACCGCAACGGACTCAGCGCGTCAGACGGCGCCTCATGTGATCGATTTTTCTGTGGAGCCAGCGATGCCATCGGCCATGCCGGCTGCACCGACAGCGCCAGCCAGTCAACAGCCACGCAGCAGTGCTGTGCTGAACACCAAACTCGAGCTTGCGCTGGCGTGTCGAGAGATTGGTGATCATGCTGGTGCGCGCGAGTTGTTGGTTGAAGTGGCCAGCGCACGAGACCCCGAACTCGCGCAGCGTGCACAGGTTTTGCTGCAGCAACTGGCGTAGAATCCGGCGCTTCCGGCCCCACTGCGGGCCATCACATCCGACGCGACTTGAGACGAATTGCACTCGGCCTGCAGTATGACGGTACGCCTTGGCAAGGCTGGCAGACGCAGCCACATCGGCATACCGTGCAGGATAGTTTGGAGCAGGCACTGGCAAAATTTTGTCAGTCCACACTGCTCACGGTATGCGCAGGCCGCACCGATGCCGGCGTACATGCAATCGGCCAGGTTGTTCACTTCGATACCGATATCAGCCGCGAGCCATTCTCCTGGGTCAGAGGCGTCAACGCTTTTTTGCCGCAATCGATTGCGGTGCGCTGGGCCACCGAGGTGGCGGGTGGTGACACAGGCTTTCATGCACGATTTTCTGCAACAGCCCGTACCTATCACTACATGATTTACAACCACCCGGTGCGTGCGCCGCTGTGGCAGGGTCGGGCAGGTTGGGTATTTCGAGCACTTGATGCCGATACCATGCATGCAGCTGCCCAGGCGCTATTGGGCGAGCAAGATTTTTCGGCATTTCGTGCCGCAGAGTGTCAGGCTGCGTCACCGCTGCGCACCATGCACTCGATCATGGTAATCAGACGTGGTGATGCGGTTATCGTCACGCTACGTGCCAATGCATTCTTGCAGCACATGGTGCGCAATATCGTGGGCTCGCTGGTTCAGATTGGTCAAGGCAATCGACCGCTGACCTGGATGGCCGAGTTGCTCGCCAGCCGAAATCGTGAACTCGCCGCGCCCACCTTTAGCCCGGATGGTTTGTACTTGGCCAAAGTCGACTACGATGCGAAATGGGGTCTGCCGCTTGAGGACGACCCGTCGCATCACTTGTCCAACGCATTTCCTTTCATTTGAATCGATATGAGCGCACGAACCCGCATCAAGCTATGTGGCCTGACCCGCCCCGCTGATGTTTCTGCAGCGGTGGCGTTGGGGGCGGATGCGATTGGCCTGGTGTTTTATCCGCCGTCGCCACGCTATGTGAGTCCCGCGCAGGCGGGGCAGTTGCTGGCCCAGCTGCCGGCATTCGTGAGCGCGGTCGGTTTGTTCGTCAACCCTGTACTCGCCGAGGTAAAAGCCTGCATCGAGGCGGCGCCGATATCGATATTGCAATTTCATGGCGATGAAACGGCAGCGCAATGCGCCGAGATCGCGCAGCAGGTGCGGCGGCCGTTCCTGCGCGCGCTGCGCATCAAGCCTGAAATGACAGCGGCGGATTTGCTAGAATTCGAAGCCGCTTACCGAACAAGCAGCCCGCTATTCGCCGGGCTGCTGCTCGATACCTGGAGCGAAGCGTACGGCGGCACCGGAAAGGTATTTGATTGGTCTCTCATTCCCGTAGAACTCGCGCGTCGGGCCGTTTTGAGTGGTGGCTTGAACGTGCAAAATGCGACTGACGCAGTGCGTCAGCTGCGCCCGCACGCGGTCGATGTCAGTAGTGGCATTGAATCTGCCAAGGGCGTGAAGGATGTGGCGCTGATGCGCGCATTCATCGCAGCGGTCCGCAGCGCGGACCATGAGTAATCCGGTTATCAAGAGGCACCCATGGATCACAATCCTACTCACCTAGGCGCGTACCACTACCCGGACGCGTCCGGACACTTCGGCCCCTACGGCGGAAGCTTTGTCTCCGAAACCCTCACCTATGCACTGGAAAATCTGAAAGCGGCCTACGCGCACTATCAGAACGACCCCGAGTTTCTGGAAGAATTTCATTACGAGCTCAAGCATTTCGTCGGCCGCCCCAGCCCGATTTACCACGCCAAGCGCTGGTCACAAGAGATCGGTGGTGCGCAGATTTACTTCAAACGTGAAGACTTGAATCACACCGGTGCGCACAAAATCAACAATGTGATTGGTCAGGCACTGCTGGCCAAACGCATGGGTAAGCCGCGCGTGATTGCAGAAACGGGGGCTGGCCAGCACGGCGTGGCTACTGCAACGATCTGCGCACGTTTTGGTCTGGAGTGCGTGGTGTATATGGGTTCGGAAGATGTCAAGCGCCAAGTGCAAAATGTCTACCGTATGCAATTGCTGGGCGCGACCGTGGTGCCGGTTGAATCCGGTTCCAAGACATTGAAAGACGCACTCAACGAAGCGATGCGTGATTGGGTGACCAATGTAGAAGACACGTTCTACATCATCGGTACGGTCGCGGGGCCGCATCCTTATCCCATGATGGTACGCGATTTTCAATCGGTGATCGGAAATGAGTGCATTGAGCAGATGCCGGAGATGACGGGGCGTCAGCCTGATTATGTGATGGCTTGCATCGGCGGCGGTTCAAATGCCATGGGTATTTTTTATCCTTACCTGTCGCATCCGGAATCACATTTGATTGGTGTTGAGGCAGCGGGTGAGGGGATTGCGACCGGTAAGCATTCGGCCTCACTCAACGGTGGTATTCCCGGCGTCTTGCATGGCAACCGTACCTATTTATTGCAAGATGCGAATGGGCAAATCATCGAGACGCATTCAGTATCGGCGGGTCTGGATTACCCCGGTGTTGGCCCGGAGCATGCGTGGTTGAAAGATTCACAGCGTGCCGAGTATGTCAGCGTCACTGATGATGAAGCGATCAAAGCATTTCACGATTGCTGCCGTATCGAGGGCATCATCCCGGCACTGGAATCAAGCCATGCGATTGCCTATGCCGCGCAGTTCGCCAAGACCCTACCGAAAGATAAAACCATTTTGGTGAATCTTTCGGGTCGTGGTGACAAGGACATGCACACCGTCCAGGAATACGACAAGCACGGATCTGCCCAGTAGCTGTCAATGCGGTTCGACTCATGATGTGTGTCATGCATCATAGTCAGCCGCGCATCTCTAACACCAGTTGAACCGTATTCGATCCGCTCGTTAAACTTCTCGAGCGGATGAACAAGCTTCGTTAAAGTATTTAATTCGAATCGATATGTCCAGAATCAAGCAAACCTTCGACGCGCTTCAGTCGAAAAAGAAAAAAGCACTGATTACCTTCATCACGGCAGGCGATCCGGCGCCTGAGCTCACTGTGCCGCTGATGCATGCCATGGTGGAGAGTGGGGTCGATATTCTCGAATTGGGTGTGCCTTTTTCCGACCCGATGGCTGAGGGCCCCGTCATACAGCGCGCTAATGAGCGGGCGCTGAAATTCAATATCGGCATGCATGACGTGCTTGAGTACGTTCGGTTGTTCAGGCGCGAAGATGCAAACACACCGGTGGTACTGATGGGTTATGCCAACCCGATCGAGCGTATGGGCATCGATCAGTTTGTGTCAGACGCAAAAGCAGCGGGTGTTGATGGCGCAATCGTGGTTGATTACCCACCCGAGGAAGCGCGCGACTTTGCCGACAAACTGCGTGCAAACGATATGGATTTGATCTTCCTGTTGGCGCCCACCTCGACCGAGGCACGCATCAAGCAGGTCGCGCAGATCAGTAGCGGCTTCAGTTATTACGTCTCGCTGCGTGGTGTGACGGGTGCGGGTCATATCGACACCACTGAGGTGTCGGAGCGCATTGCCGCGATCCGGCAACACGTGAAGTTGCCGATCGGTGTGGGCTTTGGTATTCGTGATGCCGCCACGGCCAAGACCGTGGCATCTGTGTCCGATGCGGTGGTCATCGGCAGTCGCATCATTCAAGCGCTGGAAGACACGCCGCAAGATAAGGCAGTGGATGCGGTACGGGAATTCTTGACCGGCATCCGGACGGCGATAGACGAAGTTGCCGCTTGAGGCCACGACTGACCGTGGATCCCGGCCTGCGCCGGGATGACGGCGTAGATGTGGATCGCCATTTCAACGTCACCCGGGCGAAAGTATTAGCTGGATCGAACATTCCGCCGTCACCCCTGTGAGGACACTAGTTGGATCGAATATTGCACCGTCACCCCGGCGCAGGCCGGGGTCCAGGGCCTCATGTATTTCTCATTTGATAATTCCCCGCTAAGCTGGCCCGGCGGCCACTGCCGCAGGTACAATTCGGCCCAATTCGGCCCGCGCGCCGCACTGAGAAAGAGAGCCCCATGAGCTGGCTTGAGAAACTCCTTCCGCCCCGCATCCAGCGTTCCGACCCAAATACCCGTCGCTCGGTGCCTGAGGGACTGTGGGTCAAGTGTCCGTCGTGCGAGTCGGTGCTGTATCGCACCGACCTCGAGACTAATCAGCAGGTCTGCCCCAAGTGTGACCATCACATGCGCATCAGCGCGCGTGAGCGACTGGATGCGTTGCTGGATCCGGAAGGGCGCTACGAGATCGGTCAGGAGGTATTGCCGGTCGATACCCTGAAGTTCAAAGACAGTAAAAAATACCCGGACCGTTTGAAGGCCGCGATTGATGCCACCGGCGAGACCGATGCGCTCGTCGTCATGGGCGGAGCAATTTTGTCAGTGCCAGTGGTGGTCGCCTGCTTCGAGTTCGAGTTCATGGGTGGTTCGATGGGCTCGGTGGTGGGGGAGCGTTTTGTGCGTGCGGCTCAGACGGCGTTGGAGCAGAAAGTGCCTTTCATCTGCGTCACCGCGACCGGGGGTGCGCGCATGCAGGAGGGCTTGCTGTCGCTGATGCAAATGGCAAAAACCACCGCCATGCTGACCAAGCTGTCGGAGAAAAAACTGCCGTTTATTTCCGTGCTGACTGATCCGACCATGGGCGGCGTCTCGGCGTCATTCGCTTTCATGGGCGATGTCGTCATCGCTGAGCCGAAAGCATTGATTGGCTTTGCTGGTCCGCGCGTGATCGAGAACACTGTGCGCGAAAAACTGCCCGAAGGTTTTCAGCGTTCCGAGTTCATCCTGACCAAGGGCGCGATCGACATGATCGTTGACCGCCGCAAGATGCGCGAAGAGATTGCGCAGTTACTTGCGCTGCTGCAGAATCAGCCGGCTGACGTGCTGGCTTGATATCGCTGGATCCCGGCCTGCGCCGGGATGACCATGTTTTGTCCTGATCGATTTTCGTTCGTCGACCCGAAGCATCGATTGATTTGACAGCTTTTAGATCGTCATCCCGGCGCAGGCCGGGATCCAGCCTCCTCGCGAATTTATTCCACCATGCCTGAGTCACAGTCATTGAGCGAATGGCTCGACTATCTCGAGTCCATGCATCCGGTTGCCATCGACATGGGTCTCGATCGGGTATCCGTGGTGGCGCAAAACCTTGGTCTGAATTTCGACTGCCCGGTGATCACAGTCGGCGGCACCAATGGCAAAGGCTCGACCTGTGCGATGCTTGAATCCATGCTGATGCAGGGTGGCTATCGGGTTGGTTTGTACACCTCGCCGCATATTCTTCACTTCAATGAGCGTGCCCGCATCGACGGCCAGAGCGTCAGCGATGCGTTGTTATGCGAGGCCTTTACCGCAGTCGAGGCGATACGCAATCATGTCTCGCTCACTTACTTCGAGTTCACTACGCTGGCTATCTTGAAGTTGTTTGCAGATACCAAGCTTGATGTAGTGATACTTGAAGTTGGTTTGGGCGGTCGTTTGGACGCGGTGAATATCATCGACGCTGATGTCGCGATCGTGACCAGCGTCGACCTCGATCATCAACAATATCTCGGTGATACCCGAGGAAAAATCGGTTTCGAGAAAGCAGGTATTTTCCGGTCAAATCGTCCGGCAATCTGTGGTGACCCGTCACCGCCGCAATCACTGATCGAGCACGCAAATAAAATCGGCGCTGATCTTTGGTTGTTCGGTCGCGACTTCAATTATTCAGGTGACCGGCAGCAGTGGAGTTATGGCGGTCGAGCGATTCGGCGACACGCGCTGGCTTACCCCAGCCTGCGCGGAGCGAACCAGTTACTGAATGCGAGCGCAGCCTTGGCTGCTTTGGAAGTATTGCGCGATCGTTTGCCCCTCGGTGCGCAAGAAGTTCGTGCCGGGTTGGTGTTAGTTGAACTACCCGCGCGCTTCCAGGTGCTGCCAGGTAGGCCGGCCGTGATTCTCGATGTCGCCCACAACCCGCATGCCGCTGCTACATTGGCACAAAATCTTGATCAGATGGGTTTCTTTCCTTACACCCATGCGGTGTTCGGTGCCATGGCAGACAAAGACATTGCCGGCATCCTGATGCATCTGAAAGACAAAATCGATCATTGGTATCTTTGCGACTTGCCGATGCCGCGCGCCGCGACTGCAGCATCGTTAGCCGCCGCTTTGCGCAGCGCCGGGATAGCAGAGCGATCTGAAGGTGGCAATGAGAAAAGTGTTCAATGCTTCAACTCACCCGCTGATGCCTACACGGCGGCGCGGGATCGCGTAGGCGAGAATGATAGAATCATCGTCTTCGGATCTTTCATTACGGTGGCCGGTGTGATGACGGCGCGCGCAGCGCACTGATCGTTATCCTCGATGGTCTTCGCGCACTGATTTATGGGTTTGTTCTCATTCGGTAGCAACACACAGCAAGACGCTGACGACGACCAGACGCCGGTTCGGCCTCGCCGCAGCGCCAGAGCGCCGCAGGATGAGCCTATGGATCCGATGCTGCCGGAAAAGAAGCGCGCCCGGCGTCGCCTGATCGGGGTCACCGCACTGGTGCTCGCGGCGGTGATTGCCCTGCCGATGATTTTCGATGCCGAGCCGCGACCGATCTCGCAAGATATCAATATTCAGATTCCGCCGCGCGACAAAGCGCCGCCGATGAGCACCAGCCCCATGCCACTGCCGCCCGCGGCAGTCGTGCCTTCAGAGGGTAGTGCAGGCGCAGACGACACGCCGCCATCGGCGCCGGCGACAACCACTGCGCCCGCGCAACCCTTACTGAAGCAGCCCGACAACAAAGCCGTAACAGTCGCCGAAAAAGAACCCGCCACGCGAGACAAGGCAGCTACGGTCGCGGTCGGCGAAAAGCGCGTCGATAGCCTGGTCGATAAACCGAGTGCTGCATCATCAGATTCAGCCAAGTCTGCCGATAAGGACAAGAGCCGCTATATCGTGCAAGTGGCTGCGGTATCGAACAAGGCCAAAGTCGACGAGCTGCTGCAAAAATTGAAGCGGGGTGGTGTCGAGGGTTATTGGCAAAAGGTGACGACTAAAGAGGGTGACCGCTTTCGTGTGCGGGTCGGGCCGTTCCCAAGTCGAGATGAAGCTGAAAAGATGTCCAAGCGTATCGACAAGCTCGGCTTGTCGGGCACGGTTCAAGCCCTCTGAGTTTTTTCGGCCACGTGGCCGCCGAGTAATCTGAAGGAGCCCACCATGTGTGGCATTGTTGGGGTTGTCTCGCATAGTCCGGTGAATCAGTTGATCTATGACGCGCTATTGCTGCTGCAGCATCGCGGTCAGGATGCGGCCGGCATAGCCACCAACCATGGCAGCACATTCAGCATGTATAAAGCCAACGGCTTGGTGCGTGATGTTTTCCGCACTCGCAACATGCGTTCACTCCCCGGTAATTCGGGTATTGGTCAATGTCGCTATCCCACAGCGGGCTCCTCAAGTGAAGAAGAAGCGCAGCCTTTTTACGTCAATGCGCCATTTGGCATCACGCTCGCACACAACGGTAACCTCAACAATGCCGAGCAAATCAAGATTGATTTGTTCAAGAATGACCGTCGGCACATCAATACCGATTCAGACTCCGAGGTATTGCTAAATGTGTTGGCGCACGAGATTCAGCAATGCTCTAGTGGTTTGTCGCTGGACCCGAGCGCTATCTTCAACGCAGTAGCGACCTTGCACAAACGGGTGAGAGGCTCTTACGCTGTGGTGGCACAGATTGCCGGTTACGGCATGCTGGCCTTCCGCGATCCATATGGCATACGTCCGCTGTGTATCGGCTTTGCAGATACCGAGATGGGGCCGGAATATTTGGTTGCGTCCGAGTCGGTCGCGCTCGAAGGCTTGGGCTTTCACTATCTACGTGATGTGATGCCGGGCGAGGCGATTTTCATCGATAACGATGGCAAGCTCTATAACCAGCAATGCGCAGAGAATCCAACCCTCAATCCGTGCGCTTTTGAATTCGTGTATCTCGCTCGACCCGACTCGGTGATCGATGGCGCTTCGGTCTACGCAACGCGCTTGAAAATGGGCGAGTACCTGGCTGAAAAAATCCGGCGCGAGATTCCGTCGGGTGAGATCGATGTTGTGATGCCGATACCTGATTCTTCACGCCCGGCCGCGATGCAACTCGCGCTCAAGCTGGGCATTGAGTATCGAGAGGGTTTTATCAAAAACCGCTATATCGGTCGCACCTTCATCATGCCCGGGCACAATGTGCGCAGAAAATCCGTGCGGCAGAAATTGAACGCGATCGGTGCAGAGTTCAAGGGCAAGAGCGTGCTGCTGGTGGATGATTCGATTGTGCGTGGCACGACCAGTCGAGAGATTGTTCAGATGGCGCGTGATTCGGGAGCGCGTCGTGTCATTTTTGCTTCTGCGGCGCCACCTGTGAAATTTCCGAATGTCTATGGCATTGACATGCCGACCCGACATGAATTGATTGCCTACGGCCGTAGTGAACAAGATGTTTGCCACGAGATAACTGCCGACGCCTTGGTGTATCAGGACATCGCATCGATGAAGCAGTCGATTTCGGATGTGAATCCTGCGCTCAAGCGTTTCGAAGCATCATGCTTCGACGGTCATTATGTGACGGGTGATATTTCAACCGATTATCTTGATCGTGTTGAATATGCACGCGCCCACCCGAAAATCGTTGCAGAGGATATCGTTCGTACGCAGCTCAATCTGAATCTCGCGCGTGCCGAGTAAACCGGGGCGCGACATTCATGGATAAGCCTCGCAAGTTTGGTTTCACCACCACCATTCTGCATAGCGACCGTCAGAAAGCGATTGAACACGGCTCGCTGCACAAGCCCATACACACCGCAGTTGCTTACGGCTATAAAGACGCGCGCGAATTAGCCGATGTGTTTCAGGGCAAGAAACTCGGCTTCCGCTATGGCCGTCAGGGCAACCCAACCGTATCCGCGTTGGAAGACAAGATCACCCACATGGAAGACGGGTTGGTCACGCTGTGTTTTGCGACCGGCATGGCAGCCATCGGCGCCTTGGTTCAAGGCTTGTTGCGCGCGGGTGACCATGTGGTGTCTTCCTCATTTTTGTTCGGTAATACCAACAGCCTATGGCAGACCGTTGATCTGCAAGGTATGCCGGTGTCGTTTGTCGACCCGACTGATGTCGCCCATGTTGAGCGCGCGCTGCAGCCAAACACACGGATGGTATTTGTCGAGACGATTGCCAACCCGCGTACTCAGGTTGCCGATTTGGAGCGGATTGGTGCGCTGTGCCGAGATCGTGGCATCTTGTACGTGGTGGATAACACCATGACCTCGCCATATTTGTTTCGACCGAATACCGTCGGCGCAAGTTTGGTGATTAATGCACTGACCAAATCAATTGCGGGTCACGGAAATGTGCTCGGCGGTAGCCTGACCGATACCGGTTTATTTGATTGGACGCAGTTTCCGAATATTGCGAACAACTACAAGCGCTTTCCCGCTCAGCATTGGGGTATTGCACAGCTGCGTGCCAAAGCCTTGCGTGATTTTGGTGGGGCACTGGGCCCCGAAGCTGCGCATCATATTGCCGTGGGTGCTGAAACCATGGCACTGCGTATCGAGCGCGAGTCGTTGAATGCGTTAGCGCTTGCGAAAATGCTCGATGCGGACGATCGTGTCGCTGCGGTGTACTACCCCGGCTTGTCACAGCACCCGCAACACGCGATCGCGACCAAGCTGTTTCGAGCCTATGGCGGCATGCTCAGTTTTGAATTGAAGCCCGGTATTGACTGTTTTGATTACATGAACCGACTCAAGCTGGCGATCCCGGCCAGTAATCTTGGTGATACGCGTACGCTGGTTATCCCGGTGGCGCATACCATTTTTCACGAGATGGGCCCGGAGCGACGCGCGGCGATGGGTATTGCCGAATCATTGATCAGGGTATCTGCAGGTATTGAAGAGACCGAAGATCTTCTTGAGGATTTTCAGCAGGCGTTTGCCTAACTAAGGCCCAAGGGTGCTTGCACCCCGTCGGCTGAATACGCTCACGCCCTCCGGCATCTCGAACGCCATCAGTCTGTCCAACAATGCTGCGGTATCTGCTTCGGTAATCAATAGCGCGTGATGCGCAGGTTTCAAGAAGCCAGTATCGCGCTGCTTGTTCAGCATACGCAGCAGGTCATCATAAAAACCCTGCGTATTCAGCAGCCCAACCGGCTTGCGGTGATAGCCTAGCTGCAGCCAGGTCATGACTTCAAACAACTCTTCCAGCGTACCGATACCACCGGGTAGTGCAACAAAGCCATCGGCCAGCTCGGCCATCAAGGCCTTACGTTCATGCATGTCTTTGACGACCCGCAGCTCGGTGAGTTGAGTATGACCCACCTCGCTATCCATTAACGCAGTGGGAATGACACCGGTCACCTTCGCGCCAGCGGCGAGTGCCGCATCAGCGACGATGCCCATCAAGCCAACATGGCCACCACCGTACACCAGCGACATGCCACGCTGCGCGATGGCGAGTCCGAGTTCGCGCGCCGCCTTGGCATAGACCGGATCGTGACCAGCGGCCGACCCGCAGTAAACGCAGAGGCGTTGAATGTGTGCTGCCATGTTTAGGGATTGCTCCGCTCGCCAATCGGTTTACCCTCACGCGGATCTTTCGCTGCGGGAGCCAGCACCAGTCGGGTGCCGACGATTCGATCATGAAGGAATTGTCGGTCGGGGTCGAGGCGAGTGGTCATGGACCACAGTACCGCATTCAGCAAAGGTAGCAGTAACAGCATGGCACCACGCGCTTCCATCCACCACGCCACGGCCAATCCCGGTACAAACCAGCCCCATGCAAATACATAGCGCATCAGTGCGCGCGGCCAGCGCAGCGCCTGCCCGTTGCGCATGACGACTTGCACTCGCCAGGTTTTCATCGCCAAGGTTTGCCCGCCATGTGTCCAGAACCAGCCAAAGTACCCACCCAGTACGATGAATTGCCAGATCTGCTGCCCATGACGCATCACCAGCGCATGGCGTTGTTGCAGCAGTGTTGAAAACAGCCAACATGCAATGAACACTACGCCAAATAGCAGCATGGCCTCGTACACCATGCAAAACATACGGTTTTTGAGTGGTGCAGTCGGCAAAAAATTCAGCGACGCATCGGGCAGGGCGGTGGACTCAGGGTCAGCGTCGGTCATGTCGGCTGCATTGGGGCGGGGCGAAGCGCCGAATTGTAAGCGCAAGCCTCACCCAGCTAGCGTTGTCGGTCTGATAATGCAAGGCCGAGGTCGTCGTCGGCGTCCGCAACTGCCATTCAAAACGCTTGATTTCATTGGCTTTTTTAAAAGAATTTTCTTGACCTTATTGCTGCAACGCATTAACTTATGGCCTCCCTCGCCACCGCGAGGGATATTTTTTCCCTGTTCCGCGCGGCACATAACGCCGCGCGGCGATAGGAAGGTTTTTCGGGCGTCGCTGCGCCCAACTACGTTGTTTGCTCTAGCCCACGCCAAAAGCGTGAGGTGTCGCCAGCAGCGGCACAAGCGGAAGCTGAACGAAGTGCA